>JABXHO010000007.1 GCA_013373595.1 Flavobacteriales bacterium
CCTTTTTCATGACCAAAGAGTTCACTTTCGATTAAGTCAGCAGGAATAGCCGCCATGTTTACCGGCACAAAAGGTTGGTTCGATCGGTCTGAATTATAGTGAATTGCTTTTGCAACAACTTCTTTTCCCGTTCCTGTTTCACCAGAAACCATCACCGTAATGTTCGTTCGAACGGCTTTTTCCATGAGGTTGTACACGTTTTGCATCGCTTTACTCGAACCAATCATGGTTTGGTCGAACTGGTATTTCTCCTTGAGTTCAGAACGTAAGGTTTGTACTTCGTCTTTTAATTCGATCTGTTTTTGCGCATGCTGAATGGTTTTTAGCAAGCGGTCGCGGATATCATCAGATTTCACCAAATAATCGAAAGCTCCGAGTTTGAGTAATTCTACAGCCGTAGAAATGTCTTCCTGTTCAGAAATAACAATCACTTCGGTGTCTGGACTTATTGATTTAATCTCTTTCAAAAGATCGATTCCTAACATATCAGGAAGTCGGTAATCGATGGTCACAATTTGTGGTCTTTTGTGCAGGGCTTTCAACGTGTCTTTCCCGGATGCAAAAGATTCAACGGAGTAGTCCGGATTTAATCCAACGGTATGAACAAGGAGTTTGTTATACCAATCGTTGTCTTCAACAACGAAAACTGTAAATGGTGTTTGCGACATATTCATCGAAATTAGTAATTATTCGATTAGGTAGTTGATGCTTGACGCGTGTTTTTATCCCTTTGATGAAATCTTTTTCAATTCTTCCTTCGCTTGGTCGATAGCACGCTTGCCTTTATGCTCCGCAGAGGCAATAAGTTCGGGTAGTTGATCCGAGTTTTCCTTGTTTCTGCCGATTTCTTCAATCTGCTTAAGTTCCTGATAAAGTGCTTCAGCACCAAGGTGTTTGCAAGGCGAACAAATCTTGTGGGCGTAGTCTGCCATTTTGATCCAGTCTTTTGCCGAATAGGCGTCCAACATGGCAGTTAAACCTGACGATGTTGTTTCCACAAAGGTTTCGAGCATGTCCCGATAGAAAGTGTGATCGTCCTGACTCATCTCTCGCAAACTCTCAAAGTTGAGTTGATCATCTGCAGGATTAGCTTCCTCTGGTTCTATTTCGGTTGAGAAATCTTTGTTGAGCATGTTTTTGAGTGTTTGAAGTAGTTCTCCCTCTTTGAAAGGCTTGGGTAAAAATGAAGTGAAGCCAGCGTCGCTGTACTTTTTCTGATCTTCTTTCATTACGGCTGCCGTGGTTGCAACAATTGGAATTGACCCTTTGCGTTTTTGCGTTAACTTTCGAATCTGAGCAGTTGCATCCACTCCGCCAAGAACAGGCATTCGAATATCCATTAAGATAAGATCGAAATCACCTTGCTTTACCTGTTCAATGGCTTCTTTTCCGTTGGTTGCCTCGGCATAACTAGCTCCATATTTGCGCAAGATGCTGATGATCAACTTTCGGTTAAATGCCTCATCGTCGGCAATGAGAATTCGAACATTTTTCAAGTCTATTTTTTTAGTGTTGACTTCGTTGTGCTCTACATCTGCTTCGCGACCAATTCCATAAGGGATTTTACATTTGATAGTCGTTCCTTTAGATCGACGACTTTGAATTTGAATACTTCCTCCGTGAAGGTCGAGCAACATTTTCGTTATGGACAGTCCTAAACCTGTTCCTCCATAGTTTCGAGCTGTACTAACCTCGGCTTGTTCGAATTCTTCAAAAATGCGAGAAATGTTTTCCTGAGAAATGCCGACTCCTGTGTCTGTAACTTCAAAGGAAATGTCAATTTGGGTTTCGGAAATGAGTGCCACAACTCCCTTCAATTCGATGTAGCCGTTTTCAGTAAATTTGATTGCATTACTGAGTAAATTGATCAAAATTTGCCTCAATCGGAAAGGATCGCCCTTCAATACTTCAGGAATCTTCTGATCCAAATCGACTTTGATTTCTAGTCCTTTTTCGTGTGCTCTTCCTGCGACAAACCCAACAACTTCGTCAATTATCTGACGCGGCTTGAAGCCAGTTGTTTCCAGTTTGAGCTTTCCAGCTTGTAATTTATTTAAGTCGAGAATGTCGTTGATTAGATACAGCATGTGGTCAGACGATTTTCGAATCAATCCGACTTGTTCTTTTTGGGTCGTTGACAAGGTGCTTTGGTCAAGCTGCTCGGCAAAACCAGAAATGGCGTTCATTGGCGTGCGAATCTCGTGACTCATGTTTGCCAAGAACTTTTCCTTCGTTCGTGCTAGGCTTTCGGCTTCATTTTTGGCATTTCTCAATGCGCGTCTGTATTGAAGGCTGTTTCGAATATAGTTGATAATAATGGCAGCCATTACTACCAAAAGAACGCCCACAATGGCTAAAATCCAAGCGATTTGGTTATTCGTTTCGTTAATATGATTTGTTGCTTCTTCTTTTTTCCAATTGAGATTTTCGGCTTCCCATTCTTCTAGATTATCAACAATCGAGCGAATTTTATTGGTCACCAAACGGTCCTGTTCAATAATCTCAAGTTCTACGCTTTTCAAACTTGCTTCTTCGCGCTGTGTCTTTCGTTTAATCTGTTTGACTTCACTGTGAATTTTCTCAAGCGGATTTTCATCAGTTTTTGTCTCAGTTGGCTCTTTCTTATTCTTATTTCGGTTGAAGATGTTTCGGAACAGTCCTTTTTTCTCTTCTTCTTCCTCTTTTGGTTGCGTATTCATTGTTGACGCAACCGATTCGAATTCTTGTTCAATTTGGGTGATCGCTTGTTCCGATCGGTCGGGATCTCTTAGTACGAGCAATTCATTCAACAATTCAATTTTGGTGGTAACGGCAGATTGCAAGGTGTCAAACGATCCTGCAACTTCTTCGTTGTGCCTATTGGTTTCGATAATTTCCGCTAATTCAGTATCAATTTGTTGGATTTTATCGTAAAATGACTGAAGATAAATGGTGTCGTTGGTGAGCCCAAACGATTTTACATGGTTTTCTGCATCTACGAGGTGCGACAGGAGTTCATTGACATCCAATCTTCTCTCGGGATGATTGATTTCAGTTTTAATTTCCGTAACAATTCCCGATAAGCGGTGATAAGCAAACCATGCTGTAATGACGACCACGGCGATAATGGGAAGCATTAAAAGCACAGGACGATATTCGCTAAAGAACCGTTTTTTCATGTGATGTCTGAATTCGTATACTCTAAAGTAGGTATTATTCACTAAGATCGCGTTGCTAGGTACGATTCTTCAACAAAAACTCGGAGTTTATCGAAAAAATGTGGGTCCAACTTAGAAAGAAAAGTGGGAGCACCATGATCCGTGTAACTTACTTTTTGAGGAACACTTGCTTCTCCTGAAATTAATAAAACGCGGCAATTTTTATTTTTTAGTTGAAGGGATTTTATCAATTGAAGACCATTTGTTTGACCAAGATAGTAATCAATAATAGCTACGTCGGGCTGTGTGAAGTCGTTTAATTCAAAATCAACAAGACTTGAATATACACGGACATCAATTTCAGACCAAAACGTGAAACTGTTTCGTTCCTTTTCGCGATGAAGCGTTTGAACCATTAACTTCAGGAAGAAGCGACAATCGTCCAAAATGGCCACATTAAATGAAGAAGGTTGAGTATTCATATTTGCTGTGATCTATATTTTCGGGTGATCATTTCGATTACAAATACGGTGATTCCAAGTAGTACAATCGAACCAATGATCGAGAAAGAAGCAAAAGTAATCAATCCTACGCTGATCAGCACAAAGAAGGTAATCGTCAATAATAATGTTGAGAAGATGGCGACTTTCGCTCCTTGTAAGGGCAAACGCAAACGGTTGATGTGAAATGCGCTAATTGGACCAATTTCTTGGTAGAATGCTTTTGAGCGAGGAATGAATTCTTCCGCACCTTGAGCAATTAGTCGCAAGGCAAGTAGCTCATTCTTACTCGAAGAGTACACCAAAACGGGAACATCTGGATGCGACTTTTTTACCGCCAATAAGAGTTGTTCTCCAGAGAGTTCGTTGTGCAGGTGATGATCCAAGCGGTAATCTGTCAGTACCAAGTCGGGTGTTTGCTGTTCCATTGCTTTCAATGCTTCGTTGGGGTCCTGAAACAATTTGGTTTTGCAGCGAAGTGAGCGTTTCACCTTTTTGTCAATGGCTTTCAAATTATACAAACTATCGTCGATGATGTAAATGATTTTTGCTTTTCGTCTCATGGCATTTCTTTTTTTAGGTTAAAAGGGGAGGAAAAATATCTCCTCCCGATCTGCTTTGATCGGTGAATATGATCGAGCTAGAACGAGTTGTTTCTGTTTACGAATCTCACCTGAATGATCTGGATTTCATTCTTTCCAATAGAGTGCCAAGTTGATGTTGAAGCGTGAACAGAAGCGCGCAATGTTCGGCTTTTCAATGAATTGAGGGCATTTTTTGTTTGAGAGCTTGGGAAGGTGTACTTCAATTTATTTTCATTTTGAAAATAGATATGCCATATTGAATGGTAAAAAGATACGCCGACCAACTATTTCAGCCGTGCGTTAAGGGTATGAAAACAGTCTTCTTCGACTATTCACTTCTCTCTTTTTGATATCGTGCGCAATTGGAACATCCAAAAAGGTAATTCACAATTGGATGAAACGGAAGGAATTCCCGATAAATGACTACTTCAACAAACGCAAGTACATTTGAACAGTATTCTCCAAACCGTAATAGAGCGCATCTGAAATGAGCGCATGACCAATAGACACTTCTGCCAGTCCCGGGATATTTTCTTGGAAATAGCGAAGGTTATCTAAACTCAAATCGTGCCCTGCATTTATTCCTAAACCTAAATCGCTGGCAAGTTGAGCCGCTTTCACGTACTCCTCAATTGCCTTTTCAGGGTTTGAAGCATAATTGTCCGCGTATGGTCCGGTATACAACTCAATGCGATCCACACCTGATTTCGCAGCATATTCGATATTTTGAAGGTCCGTATCAACAAAAATGGAAGAGCGGATACCTTCTGCTTTGAATGTTTGCGCCAAATCGGTCAGTAAATCCAAGTGTTGCTTCGTGTCCCAACCTGCATTCGATGTTAATACATGCGGAGGATCAGGTACAAGCGTAGCTTGAGCAGGTTTTACTTCCATCACCAAATCCATAAATCGTTCGTTGGGATATCCTTCAATGTTGAACTCCGTGGTAACAACTTTTGAAAGGTCAGTGACATCTTGTCGTGTAATGTGTCGCTCGTCAGGTCGTGGATGAACAGTAATTCCATCGGCTCCAAATCGCTCACAATCAAGCGCTACTTGTACAACATTGGGCGTATTTCCTCCTCTAGCATTTCGCAGGGTGGCAATTTTATTCACATTTACACTAAGTTTGACTGACATACGGTATAGTTTTTGACAACACAAACCTACAAACTATATAAGTATAAGTCCGAATTCTTAACAGATTTTACAATGAGAATAGGGTTATTATGCTACTTTAGCGATTGAAATGAGAGCAGTTACGTTAATTACAGATGAGATTCCACCACTGATGCATTCGGATAGCGGTGAGAAAGCTTTGAACTGGATGGAAGAGTTCAAAGTGTCACATTTACCCGTGCTTAAGAACGGTAACTTTGTTGGGGTAATTTCAGAATCAGACCTTTTGGATCAAGGCAACCCGGAATGGACCTTGGATAAGTTGTTTCAACATCTTCCACGACCTTATGCCTACGAAGGAGATCACATATATCAGGTGCTTGCCCAAATGGCAGAGCATAAATTGAGTTTAATTCCAATTTTGGATAAAGATGAAAAATACCTCGGATGTACGAGTGTTCATCATTTATTGACTTTAATTGCCAATACGGGCAGTATCAAGGAAAATGGCGGAATTCTGGTTCTAGAAATGGCACGAATTGATTACTCGATGGCAGAAATTGCTCAGATTGTAGAAGGAAATGATGCAAAGATTTTGAGTTCATACATCATGTCTTCGCCCGATTCTACCAATATCGAAGTGACATTAAAGATAAATACGGTGGAACTTGATCGAATTATTCGAAGTTTCGAGCGATACGAGTACATCATCAAGGCATCTTTCCAAAAGAGTCAGTACGCGGAAGATTTAAAATTCCGATACGATGCACTCATGAATTATTTGAACTTTTAGAGAATGAATGTAGCAGTATACGGTCAAAGGGTAACGAAGCAAACCGCGGTTTACTTCATGGAATTTCTAGGAATTTTGAAAGATTTCGGATGGAACCCTGTGCTACATACCGACCTCAAAGACATGCTCGTTAAGAAAATCGGACTTTCTGAAAGTACGGACGAGTTTAGTTCATACAAAGATTTGGAGGAAGGAATTGACTTAAGCTTCAGTATTGGAGGAGACGGAACGTTTATGAAAAACGTGAAATACATCCGAGATTCGGGTGTTCCCGTACTGGGAATCAATACGGGGCGTTTAGGTTTCCTTGCGAATGTTGGTCGCGATCAGATTCAGGAAGCCATGGATTTGGTCAATCGAAAGCAATATGTTCACCAGAAGCGCTCAATGATCAAAGTGGAAACGGAAGACAATATTTTTGGTGACGACAATGTCGCGCTAAATGAAATTGTTCTTCAGAAGAAAGATACGTCGACCATGGTAACGGTTCATGCAGAATTGGAAGGAAAGTACTTGAATTCGTACTGGGCCGATGGATTGATTGTAGCCACACCATCAGGATCTACAGCATACAGCTTAAGTTGTGGTGGTCCAATCATTACTCCAGGTTGTCAAGTACATATTTTGACGCCAATTGCTCCGCATAACCTGAACGTTCGACCAATGGTTGTTCCCGATCATATGCCGATCAAGTTATCTGTGGAAGGGAGGAGTAGAAAGTACCTTGCGAGTCTGGATGGACATTCCAAGAGCATTCGCCAGGGAGAAGAGTTGATTGTGCGTAAAGCAGATTTTATGATCAACGTAATTAAATTTGAAGACAATAACTTCCTCGATACGATTCGAAATAAAATGTTGTGGGGAATTGATCGACGAAACTACTAAGAGAATCACTGAGTTCACAGTTTTTAACGTTGGCAAGATGTTTGTCGTTATGTCTCTAGTTTGAAAATAGTATTTTAGCAATTCAAATAAAAAATCATTTATGATACGATTACTTTTTAGCATGTTGACAATCGCACTTGTAAGTACGAGTGTTTTCGCAGCAGAAGCAGGAAAAGACAAGAAAAAGAAGCCGAAGAAGCCAAAATTGGAAAAAGGAATTTACGCACAATTCACGACATCAAAAGGATTGATTATTGTGAAGTTGGAGTATGAAAAAGCACCAATGACGGTTGCAAATTTCGTTGGTTTAGCCGAAGGAGATTTCAAAGTAGATACGATAGAATACGATGAGAAATTCTACGATGGTTTGAAGTTTCACCGTGTGATTGCGGATTTCATGATTCAAGGGGGAGACCCACTTGGGAATGGAACGGGCGGACCTGATCACCGATTCGAAGACGAGTTTCATCCAGATTTGAAGCATTCAGGACCAGGTATTTTGTCGATGGCAAACTCAGGACCGTCAACCAATGGAAGTCAATTTTTCATCACGCACAAAGCAACACCATGGTTAGATGGAAAACACTCTGTTTTCGGACATGTTGTTTTTGGTCAGGACGTAGTGAATGCGATTGAGCAGGATGATGTGATGGAGAAGGTGAAAATCATTCGTAAGGGTAGAGACGCACGAAAGTGGGATGCTACGGAAGAATTTGCCAAAGCTCGAGAAGAAATTAAAGCACAGCAACTCAAAGATGTGGAAGCATTCATGAAGAACATGGAGGAAGCTGGAGAATACCCTTCTGTGATTCAAGCTTGTGCAGAAATTAAGCGTTTGGACCCAAGTCGAAAAGAAGAGATGGACGCGAAGGTTGCAGAAGTTACTTCGGTAATGGAAGCTGAAAAAGCGGCACTTGAAGCGCGTATCGAGAAGATTTCGAAAATGAAACCACCGGCATACAACGATTTGATGTATCAAGAGATTTTGGAGGAGTATCCAAATGCGAAGCAATCGCCAAGCGGATTGGTTTATATCATCGATAACCCTGGAGAAGATACAAAGCCTGGTAAAGGAAGTAAGATGTCGGTACACTACCGTGGAACTTTCCGTTTAACAGGAAAACAATTTGATGCGTCATACGACCGCGGACAACCAATGAACTTCCAATACCTAGTGAACCGTATGGTTCCTGGATTCGAAGAAGGTTTGGGATTAATGGGTAAAGGAGGAAAAGGAAAAATCTTTATCCCTTACCACATTGCATACGGTCCAAAAGGGCGTGGAGCAGCGATTCCACCTTACTCAGATTTAGTGTTTGATTTGGAAATTTTAGACGTTCAGGCAGCGCCGGTGCAAAAGCACGATCACAAAGATGGTGATGGACATAATCACAGTCATGACGGACATGATCACGATGGTCACAACCACTAAAATGATATAAAAGAAATAGAAATCCTCAGCGGTAACGTTGGGGATTTTTTTATGAATCATTATTTCAATTGATGATAAAAAAGAAGCAGAAAATTTAGTTCCAGCCATCGTATTTCAAGCGTCGTCGTTTCTTACGCTTTTCAACCAGTCCAATTTCTGCGTAGGCTTTACCTGCCGCTATGAATGCAGCTCCAACGATTCCAAACGGGACAATTAAAATGCCCGTGCCAAATGAGAAGAGTCCAAGCGCTCCTGCAATCGAAAAAGCAATTCCTGCAAAACCAATAATTAAACTCGAAACGAGTCGTTGTTTCGCTCTTTTGATACCGATGCCCGCTAAAAGTTCTTTATCGGCATCATCATCTATTTCAATGAGTATGTCTTGCGTTTGATCTTCGCTGTATCCAAGTTTACGGATTCGTTGACGGAACTGAGCTGTTTCAATCGGAGCGTTTTCTCGCTTTTTTGCGATGTATTCTTCCACGAGCTCAATCAATTCATGCGAAGATAAATTCGAATCGAGAATGCCATTCATACGTTCTAGATAAAATCTACATCTGTTCGTTTCACCAGGTAGGTGTCGCCAGATTGTGAGGAAACTTCGATAAAATCGTTCTCATTTTTGTCAAGATTCAAAATCTCCACTTGGTCACCTTCTTTCAGGGTCACTTCTGAAATTTTGCTCTCATCTTTATAGGTTGGAATGCTATCCTGAGTAACTACTGCAAAGCGTGTTTGCTCGGCATAACTCGAAGCGCCGTAGGCAATCATAATCGATGAAATGAGCGAACAGATAAAGACAAAAGTAATTGCCATAAACAAGCGTTTATACGAAAGATCCCTCGCGCGTACGAACAAGATAATGCTGATAGCAAGTGCAAAGCTAAAGATGATCGCAAGCACAGACCAAGTCATGCCTGAGTAGCCGTAAAGAATAGATTTAAATCGATTCAAGCGAGGTTCCCAAACGGTATTTTCATTGAGTTTGATGTAACACATTTCAATGTGCTCCTTGGCGTCGGTATCGCTTGGGGACAACTTCAGGACTTTCTCAAATGCCCAAATCGCTTTTCCCAGCTGTTTTGATTCTTGATGCGCCAGACCAAGGTTGTAGTACGAAGCAACGTCATTCGGTGTTTCTGCTAGAGACGCCTGAAATTTTTCGATGGCCAATACGTAATTTGAATCTTGGAATGCATCTATTCCTTCATCAAAATTAGATCCAGCGAAGCTGAAAAGCGAATTAAAAAGCGCTATGATGAACAGCACTTGCTTCATACTTTCAATGTTTTAATGATTGACTCCAATTGATCGAGTACTGGTTGACGATCGTTCGCCGATGCACCAAATCCGAATCGCGATTCTTCACATGTTCTGAACACGCCACGAACGGATTCGAGTAAATCTGTTTGACCTGTTTGACGCAGGAAGTCGAAGATTTCTGACTTATCCAAAATACGATCGGTATCTGTGAACGCCATTTTGAGTTCAAATGCTTTACGAAGTGTATTTTCAATGCTTGAATAATAGGCGTCGTTTTCACCCGAATGTAGCAGTGATTTCGAACGCGCCAGTAAATCATTCAGTTCTTTGTTTTTTTGATGGATGACTTGTTTTGTTTCAATTTCATCTGCAGACTGTTCGCGTCTTTTTACTAAGAAAATGAATAGGAATGCGCAAAGGATTGGTGCGCTCACACCGGACCAAAACAAGGTGGAACCAAAGATAGATTCAGTGGATTTCACTTCCTTCGTCAGGCGCAATTCTGAATCGCTTTGTTTGTATATAGCTTCATCTGATGCCTGTTTTTTCTCTTCAGTGGCGATCAGGCTTTTGTCTTTTTCTACTTCAATAGAGTGCTCATTGGTGGTTACCGTTTTGTACACTTCATCGTCTAAATCAAAATAGGAAATACTTGTTCCGGGAATCGTGATAGATCCGCTCGTAGTTACCTGAATATTGAATTCATACTCAATTGAACCTTCAGCGCCGTTCACACCATAGGAAATGTCTTTAGAAACGATAGGATCACCGTAAACAATAAATCCTTTGGGAAGATTTAGTTCAGGCTCCAAACTGTTTTGAATATTACCCGTTCCAGAGACTTCAACCGTCATTTTAAAGACTTCTCCCTGCTTGATTTTTGTTGTATCGATTTTTCGTTGGAGTGAGAATGAGCCAACTGCGCCAATGAAATCGTTGGGTGCGCCATTTGGAAGCGGTTTTATCTCGATGGATGCTCCGCTGGATTGCAAGCTGTATCCTTTAAATCCTTGCATTACATCCATGCTGAATGGATCGAGTGTAAATGATCCCGTTCCTGGAGGAAAGACCAAATTTCGATCGTATTCGAAGGTGTAATACATGTTGCCATGGAACTTTTCTTCGCGCACTTGCAGTTGGCGCGATGTGTTCTTTAATTCTTGAAATTCGATTCCTTTTCGTTGAATGAAAGTGTTGTAGTTTCCAATGCGTGTGGGCTGGAATCGGGAATATACTTTCGCTCCAACAATGATTGATTCACCTTCGTAGATAGATGTTTTGTTGAGCTGAATCATTCCAAATGCAGGCTCGTTGAGTTGCTGACTGCTCGGCTCACCATTGCTTAAATGAACCTTTTTGGCTACTTCGATGGTGATTACATTTGATTGGTAGGACTGTCCTGACCTGCTTTTTACGTAAGCTGGACCAATTTTGTACGTTCCAGGTTTGGTAAAAGCACCAACTTCTTTGTTTGTATAAATGATGAGAAGGTTTCCAGTGTTGTAATCCATTTGATAACTGATACCCCCATTGATTCCTCCACTATTTACAAAAGAAGGAGGGACGTTATCAATTTGAGTTGTTCCTTCAATATTCGACTCAATCGTGAAGGCAATCGTTTCGCCAACTTCAATTTTCGTTTTAGAGGCAGACAAAACCACTCTCGATTTCTGAGCAATCGCAGAAAAGCAAAACAGGAGACTTAGAACTGAAAGTACTTTATGCATCATTTCACCAATCTTTCCCTGATTTTGCGGAGCTTCCACCAGATCCGGCACCCGTCATTTTTCGTTTTGTTTCTCCTTCTTTCTTCGAAAGTTCATCCAACATACGTTCTACCATTTGGTTGGATAATTTTCCTTCGGAAGATCCCCCAGAACCACCGCCTGAACCAGAATTATTTGGTTTTTTTTGTCCGTTTGATTCATTCCCTTGGGAACTCTTGTTTTGGCCTTGACCATCTTTCGGGTCGCCTTGCTGCCCTTTTTGACCTTGGTCTCCCTGATCACTTTGATTTTGATCCTGACTGTTTTGGTTGTTGGGTTTTGGGGGCGGAGGAGTGCGCTGCTCTTTCACTTTTCGAATGGCTTTTGAAAGATTATAGCGTGTTTCTTTATCGTTTGGATTGTTGCGTAGTGCTTCTTTATACGATTCGATCGCACCTTCATAATTTTCTTGCTTCATTTGAGCATTCCCCAAATTGTGCATGGCGTCGCCTCGAGCACTTTTACTCATTTTCGTGCTGCTTCCTTGGCGATAGATTTTTTCGGCACGTTCGAAATCACGCGAGCGATAGGCCGACTGTGCCATTTCATCCGAAAGATCGATGTCGTCTGGAGCAATTTTTTGTGCAGACTCGTAGTACTCTAATGCTTTGTTGTACTCTTTCTTTTCGTAGGATTTTCGCGCCATCAGCAATGTATCACGCCAAGCATCTTCGTCTTGCGAAAAGCTTATCGCGCTAGCAAATACAAACAGAAAAACGATTAATCGTCTCATTTTTTCATCCATTTATCGAGCAAACCAACATAATTTTTAGACCAAAGTAAAAAAGCGAGCCAGAACAGAATCGCCATAAACAGAGGCACTTGATATCGTTGTTGTTTAGTATCGAACTCTAAAGTATCAATTTTGGTTCGCTTCATTTGATTTATTTCTGTTAATAAAGCTGAAAGATCTGGAAATTCACTTGAACTCACTGAAGCAGCTCCTCCCGTTTGGGCTGCTAACTTATCGATAAATGCTTCATTTAGCTTGGATACCACGGTTTTACCTCTTGCATCTGTTTTGTATCCGAGATTGGGTCGATGGGGATTTTTCGGAATCAAACCGCCTTGTTTTGTTCCTATTCCGAGGATGGAAAGTTGTAGATTCTTCTCCTTGAGTTCTTTAATCGACTTGTCTAAACTGCCTTCGTGATCCTCACCGTCCGTAATGAGAATGATTCCCTTGGTGGTTTTTTGCTTGGAGAACATACGCGAGGAAATACTCAAAGCCATGGCAATGTTGGTTCCTTGACTCGAAATCAAGTCCGTTTCGATGTCTTCAATAAAGAGTTTGGCGGCACCGTAATCGCTTGTGATGGGCAAGTGGACAAAGGCATTATTCGCAAAGAGAGCAATCCCTATTTTTTCGCCATGTAAATTATTGATCAACTGAATGATGGCGCGTTTCGAGATGTCTAGTCGAGACATGTTCGGAGTGATGTCGCGCGTATTCATCGAATTTGAAATATCCAAGGCGATGACCAGTTCGAGCGATTCTGAGGTTCCCTTCACTTTTTTTGTTCCAAATACGGGCTGACTGATCGCGATGATCAAGAGTACCAGCGCATTTCTAAAGAAGAAAAATTTTAGGAAAGCACTCATGGATGAAACAGGACGCAAGTACGATTTCGCTACGCGAGTTGTGGCATTCGACGCCATTCGATTATTACGAAGTAAATTGAAAATGAAGATTCCCAGTACAGGAATCATCAGAAAAAGAAGGTAGAAAGCAGAAGGGAAGATGTATCCCAATTTATCACTAGAATCGTCGCCAAACCATCCCAAGGAGTTGGTCAGTAACACAAAAAGTGTCCAGAAAATTACTTCCCAAGCAACAATTCCCGTGAGGATCAATTTCAGGCGATATGTGAACTTTTTCTTAGTCATTGTGTTTGAAAACGAGGTAGTTTGCTGACCAAACGATCAACGATAAAATGAAGGCCCAATTCAAAAATGCCGAAGGATTTGCGGGTGGCTCCGATTTAAAATGTTGATTTTCTATTTTTCGTTTTTCCAGTGTTTCAATTTGTTTGTAAATCTCACGCAAACTTTCTTCGTCGGTAGCACGGAAATATTCTCCGCCCGTCATGCTTGCAATTTTGCGCAATTCAGGCTCGTTGATTTCGACGGGCATTGTTTGATAGTGCGTTCCAAATGGCGTCACAACAGGAGATTTGGCATTCCCATAACTTCCTACTCCGATGGTGTAAACCCTCACATTTTTTGCTTTCGCAAGCGACGCAGCTTCCAAAGGTGAGGTTTTGTCGGGATCTCCACCGTCCATTCCATCCGTTAGCAAAATCACCACTTTGGATTTCAGACTATCGCTTCGCAAACGTGTTACGGCAAGTCCGAGTCCTTCACCAATGGCTGTTCCTCCTTCGAGATAATCACCACTAATTCCATCTATTTGCTGCTTGAGAATGTTATAGTCTAAAGTTGGAGGACAGGCAGTGTGGGCCGCTCCTGCGTAGGCAACGAGTCCAATTCGGTCGCCATCTCTTCCGTCTACGAAATCCTTCGCGACTTCTTTTGCCGCTTCTAATCGGTTCGGATTGAAATCCATCGCGAGCATAGAACCTGACACGTCCATGGTAATCACAATATCGATTCCGTCTTTGTAGTCTTTATCGGTATTATCGTAGTTGGCCCAATGAAATGGCTTTGCCATAGCGAAAATCAAGAGTGCGGCAATGATTCCGTAGATGAACAAATTCACCTCGCGGACACGCCCAATCCAACTGGAACCCAAAGCGCGTTGACTGGATGTTGTTCCGCTGTATTTCACTTCTCCTTTTCGGGAGCGCTCAATACGATAGATAATGAACAGCACAACAGGAATTGCACACATCAGCCAAAGCCAGTGTGGAGAGAAGAATTCATATTCCCAAAAACGGATGTTCCAATTAGTCAGCATTGTCAAAGTCCAGCGGGCTGGTTTCAGCGATAATTTGTTTTACAAGTGTGGATTGTCTCAAAATTGAAATCGTATCGGGTTTCGACTTGGCAAATTTCACCATGTCCGATTGCGATAAAATACGTGCAATGGTATCAACAGTTTCAGCGTTCAATCCCTGTTTTGTTAAAATGTATTTCGTTTGTTCGGTTGTTTTCTCAAGCAACGATATGTTATATCGAGCGGTAAGATACGAACGTAAGATATAACTGAGTTCTACGAAGTGTTCTTTCAGCTCTCCCTTTTTCCAAAGTTCACTTTTATCGAGCGCTTCAACGGCTTTAATCGTTCGCTCTTTCAGGTTCATTGGACGAATATCTTCACGATTTTCAATTTCCTTATCCCATCTTCTTCTTCGAACTAACAACCAACCAAAAACAAGTGCTCCAGCTACAATCGCAATCCACCACCAGTTTTGTTTCAAGAACTTCATGGGAGAGAAGGGTTGGTCGGGAATGTCAGTGAAGTTTTCTCGAATCTCGTAGAGATCTACATCTTTTTTCTGCTCAACTAGACTCACTTGAAGAGCTAGATCATCAAAGCGAAAAGTTGAATCGTTGATAGAGATTGTAGGGCCAGGAATGATGTATTCGCCATCTTCCCAAGCAGTAACCACGTATTCTCCGATCCATTTTTTATTCATTCCCAAAGCAATAATCGTGTCTTTGAATTTTCCAATGATTTCGAATTCTGCGCCTTTTTGAGAAAGTGTTCCTCCGCTTTTGAATCGTCCTTCAATTACTCCTTGTTTTTCGGAAAACGCGAGTGTGTCGGTCATTTTCGTTTTCAAGACATATCGAATGGAAACTGGTTCACCGATCAAGATGTTGTCGTGTGAAATCTCTTCCAGCAATTGCTGAGCACGGCTCGAAAAAATCGAACCAAAAATCATCAAGAAATAAATCGCGTACTTCATCATCTATTTTTAAACAAATGAATTAAAGGTTTGATATAATCTTCTTCTGTGGCGATGGAAGCGTAATCGATTCCTGCTCGCTTAAATTCTTTGAACAACTTTTCTTCGAACTGTTTGAAGTTGTCGGCGTGAATTTTCTTGGCGTTTGGACTGCTTGAGTTCACCCACGTTGTTTCTCCCGTTTCTGCATTGAAGAGCTGAATAATCCCAATATTGGGGAGTTCGCTTTCAGATTGATCGAACAATCGAAGAGCGACCATGTCGTGTTTTTTCCGAGAGACTTTCAATCCTTCCATATAATCGTGATCGTCAACAAAATCACTGATCACGAAAGCAATTCCACGTTTTTTCTGTGTATTTCGGAAGTATTTGAGTCCTTCGTTGATATTGGTTCCTGCGCTTTCTGGTTCCAGTTCGATCAACTCTCGTAAAATCACGAGTGCATGTTTTCGCCCTTTTCCTGGAGCGATGTAGCGTTCTACTTTGTCAGAAACGAAAATGGCACCAATTTTATCATTGTTGGTAATGGCAGAGAAGGAGAGGATTGCCGCAATTTCGAGGGCTAAATCTTTCTTCGTTTTCTCCGTTGATCCAAAATCTTCTGAACCGGAAACATCAATGATCAGCATCACGGTTAACTCGCGTTCTTCATCAAACACTTTCACGTAAGGCTCGTTGAATCGGGCGGTAACGTTCCAGTCGATGGTTCTCACTTCATCACCAAAGTGGTAGTCGCGAACTTCACTAAAGGTCATTCCACGCCCCTTAAAAGCGGATTGATACTCACCAGAAAAAATGTGTTTGGTAAGACCTTTCGCCTTTATTTCAAGGTGTCGAATTTTCTTCAGAAGTTCTTTTGTATCCATTTGAAAACCCTTGGTTTATGGTACTTCTACTTTATTGATAATCTTCGAAATGATTTGAGCTGCGTCGAGATTTTCCGCTTCCGCTTCGTAGGTTAAACCTAATCGGTGTTGCATTACGTCTGGAGCAATTGCGCGAACATCACCTGGAATCACAAAACCACGTCCGTTCAAGAACGCATATGCTTTCGCTGCCAATGCTAGGTTGATACTCGCACGAGGAGAACATCCTACGGAAATCATTGGTTCGAGATGCGCCAATCCAGCTTGCGCAGGTTCTCTTGTTGCAAACACGAGGTCTACGATGTACTGCTCAATTTTCTCATCGAGATAAACTTGTTTCACCAAAGCTCGACAGCGGTGGATGTCATCAGCAGAAATCACTTGTTCAGCTTTTGCCAATCCTGTTTCGCGCACATTGGAGCGCACGATCATTTTTTCATCTTCTTTTGTCGGATATCCTAATGACACTTTTAGCATGAAACGATCGACCTGTGCTTCTGGTAAAGGATACGTTCCTTCTTGCTCAATTGGGTTTTGCGTAGCAAGCACCAAAAATGGCTTGGGCAATGGGTAAGTCGTATCACCGATTGTAATTTGTCGTTCCTGCATGGCTTCGAGTAACGCACTTTGCACTTTTGCAGGTGCACGGTTAATCTCATCGGCCAGAATAAAGTTGGCGAAAATCGGTCCTTTCTTCACCGTAAACGATTCACTCTTTTGATTGTAAATCAACGTTCCTGTAACATCGGCAGGAAGGAGGTCTGGTGTGAATTGGATTCGACTAAATTCGACATTGATAGCATCTGAAAGTGTTTTGATGGCAAGTGTCTTTGCCAAACCAGGAACTCCTTCGAGCAACACGTGACCATCTGCGAGTAGCGCAATCAGCAATCGGTCCATCATGTATGATTGGCCTACAATTACTTTTTTTACCTCTTTTCGAAGCATCTCGATGACCTGTGCTTCGACCTTGATTTTTTCACTAACAATTCTCAGCGCTTCCGCTGGATTCATTGGGTTATTATTCGTTTCCTCCATGCTGTTCATTAAGATCAAACAAAAATGTAAAGATAAGTGCGGAAGGTCTTGATTTTGCTGTTAATTATTGTTAACATTGGTTGGTAATCAAGCGACTATTCACTTCTCATGAAAGATAGAAAATGTAAGGAATGCGGCCAGCAATTGTTGGGGCGTAAGGATCAAAAATTTTGCTCGGATTACTGTCGAAATACATTTAACAATCGGCAGAATCAGGATGCGACGAAATATATTCGCAGAATCAATAATATTTTGAGGAAAAATCGGCGGATTTTGGCAGAGATGAATCCAAAAGGAAAAGTTACGGTCGATGGAATTCGCTTAGCAGAGGAAGGATTCAACTTTCATTATTTCACGAATACTTATGTTACGAAGAAGGGAGCGACGTATTTTTTCTGCTACGATCAGGGTTATTTGAAGTTAGATAGTGACCAGTACATGCTGGTGCAAAAGCAGGATTATGTGAAGTAGTTGGTTTTTTTTTGTGAAAGAATGAAATAAGCTCACTTTGTAACATTTTGCGCGAGCATGTTGTTCTATTTGAAACCTGTACCGATGCGTTTCTGCTTGCTCATTTTTCTTTTTCTCTTTGGATTTTACGGATCTTCACAGGATTCGAGTTGGTTGCAAACGAAAATGTCAGTTGATCTATTTTACGGTCAAAAAGTACTGTTAAAACCAGCATTGAATCAGAGTGTAGGAGATATTAAGCTGGCCACCTTTGGTCAACCAATGACGTATTTGGGTGTGGCATTCAGTGGAGTATTGTCAGTAAATCGCAAGTTTCATTATCCTGCGGAAGTAACTTTAGCTCACCTCGTTCCTCAAGGAATTAAATTCAATGATTCTATTTCTGGTCGCATTTCCGGTTTTAACATAGGTTTTCCGCTCGCAGGTTATGACATTTTTCGGAATTCAAGAAACGTCGATCTGTTGATGGCTGTGGGATTCAATACCGGGAGAGTTCGACTTTTTGGAGATGCCCGCTTGGAACAGGTGAATGCTTATTTTTCTCCGTACGTTGCACTTTCTCCACGTCTTGTTATTGGAAGGGTAGCCATGAGGATAAAAGTCATGTTCGACGTTGATCTTACTCGTTCAAGATGGCGAAATGTTTGGTTTTCTCGTTCGCCTAAGGTCGATTTGGGACCAATGAAAAATTCGGGCTTTTCGTCTTCAATATCCGTTGGTTGGATAATTGTATAAGCGATGATTGAAAGGTCTTCAATAGCTCATTCCAATCGAAAATCAACATGAAAATGATCATCGTGCAAAGAATTGATCAATGGAGTCAAGTTACGGACAACATAAATTCCACTTGCTTTTAATTTTTTGCCGTTTTCTGTAGCGAAAAGTTCATCTTTTAAGTCCGTATTGATAATGACTTTTTCAATCGAAAGTCCATTTTGCTTCGCGGCAGATTGAAGTTGTAAAATATGAAGCGCGATGGTATTGAAATCAAGTTCAACACTTGGATCGTCGGAATAAACGCCATTTTTATCGAATGTCAACATATAATGCTGAGCTCCAAGATCATCCAGTCCGTAGTACGCTTCGCCATTTTTCAATTTTGGCATCATGAAGTCAACACTTAGTCCATTCTGGTGTGTTCGGTGCGGAAACAATTTCCCTCCATGTTTGTGGGAGCATTCCATAAGGCAAAAATGTCGATTGGGCAGAAGGCTGTCAAGTGCTTCGTAAGCCGTAAGAACCGTTTCGAGTACTTTTTGGTGAGTGAATCCGCGATCGGCAAGGTAACTTGTAGTGTCGAAGTAATGAAAGTTCTTCCCTGAAAATGGGACAATTCTTCCGTGAATCAATTCACCTTTTGATACCGAACCTTTCGAGATTGATGCTTCATGTACGGTGTCGTTGAGTTGGTAATGCTTCTCGACTTCAGATAGTACTTCGGTTTCTGCTTTGGGATTTGTGGTAGCTTTTTCTTCAAGCTGAGCCGAACAGCTTCCTAAAGAAAAAAGAATGAGGAGTGCAACTATACATTTCATGCACTCCTTTAATCAATAATTATTCCAAGTTCAAACGTTTGCTATTGAACAATCAACTTTTGTGAATGTTGCGTTTGATTATCTCTAATCGATACAATATACATTCCCTTCTCAATCGAAAGGTTTTGAAGATTGATTTCAATTGATGCTTTATCCGTTGTTTCTGAATACACAATTCCTCCGGTAGCATTCAAAATGTCAATAGTCGTTGGAGAATTTGCATCAAAGGCAAGTGTTACGTTTCTGTTCTGTGACACGGGGTTTGGGAAGATCGTGAATACATCGAGTGATTTCTTTACCGAAACTACTTCTGATCGTGAAGATTGTCCGTCAAAATCTACTTGTTCGATTGTGTAGTAATTGATCCCGTTCTGTGCTGTGTAATCCGTAAAGGTATAATCCTGACGTTCTGTTGTGCTTCCTGCACCGTGAACACTACCAATTACTTCCCACTCATTGGAAGATGTGAATCTCAAAATATTGAAATGAGAGTTGTTGTTTTCTGAAACAGTGAACCAATCAATAACAGGTGAACCTGAAGCATTTAAAGATGCAGTAATTTCACCCATTTCTACAGGTAGGATAACCAAGTTACAGATAACGTTTGCTCCCAAACAGTTTTCAAAACCAGGCATTCCAGAAGCGTTTCCTGCAGAACACCATGCAACAAAAGGACTCCAATAACCTTGGTTCGACATGTTTCCCGATGTAGACGTTGCTGCCCCCGATCCTAAGACTTGTCCAGAGGAAAAATTTCTCCAGTTTCCGCTCGTAGTGAAGCAACATGTTGAACATAAGTTAAACTCTCCGTAGTTCGAGATATTTCCATTTTGGATGTCAACCTTTCCTGAGTTTGTGGTGTTAAAAACGGCTCCAGAGTTGATTGTAATGTTTCCGCCTGTCATGAGCAAGTAACCTCCGTCAACGTTTACAGTTCCGTGGATGTCCATTTGTGAACTTACTGTAAGGACAGAAGTGTTGAAATCAACTTCGGAATTGGCGTCAATTTCTAGTTTTGTAACGGAAACATTTCCATTCATAACGGCTACAGAATTTTCAATCGATAGAACGAAACCTCCAGAAAGGCTTGCTCCCGCAGAAACAGTAAGTGCGCTTCCGTTAGCAATAATAATCGACAAGTTCGATGTAATGTTGTGATTGATGATAATATTATCACCATTCGTTGGTATTGAAGGTGCGCATCCACATGGATTTACTCCGTCGAGACTCCAAACATTTGTTGTGTTTGACCAGTCGCCGCTGTTGATCGTTGTATATGTTGCGGAAAAGGAAAAAAGAGGAAGTATTAGAAAAGAAATTAAAAATAGGAGTTGATGTTTCGTAGACATGTTTCGTTTTTATTGATTCGCCATACATACGCTACGGATTGGAGCTTGGATTTTAAAAATCGAAACTTTTTTATAACATGCTTACTTGCAATTATTTGAAAATGAGAAAATCTAACATTTCACGGAGAGACAGAACAAATAGGGGGCAATCACAAGTAATGAGGGAACTTATTGGGGAATGCAAATGATTAACTCTTAAAAAACGCTTCCAATCCTTTTCCTTCAAAATAGTCGTTTGACCATTTCTTGACTGTTTCAATAGAGTAGGGAAGAACACCTTCCTTTTTTAAGCGAATGAGTGATCGCTTTTCAATTTGTGAGAGTCCGCCATCAATCAAAATACCAAACACAATCAGCTTTGATACTGCTTTTTGAACGGGTGGAGTTAGTTCATCCACTTTTTTGAGGAAATCCTTATCGTAGGATGGATCGGATTTCACTTCAATATCGAATCGCGTTAGAAGTGAAGTTGCCAATAGGTAGTGGTTGTAGTGAAAAGATCGC
The DNA here is from genome assembly GCA_013373595.1 of Flavobacteriales bacterium. GTDB lineage: Bacteria > Bacteroidota > Bacteroidia > Flavobacteriales_D > Crocinitomicaceae > UBA4466. The sequence goes on from JABXHO010000007.1 coordinate 21,115, forward strand.
TTCGACACCGAAATGGCTTGCAATGTGGAATAAAGTACCGATCGAAATTCTTCATTCTCACCAAACTCCTTTTCGAGTTGTAACGAGAAGTGATTGATAAGGGGCGGAGCCATCACACGCACGCGCGCTTCATTCATTACTTTTCTTGATCCGTAAATGTTCCATGCTGCGTATATCGGAGCGCCCAAAACATCCACAACTATTCGTAGTGCATAGCGTCCAAGAATTTTTGAAACGAAAAGCTTCCAGATAAATCCACTGATCGCAGCTTTTAACTTAATCAACACTTGAAATGCAAGAACACCCCATTTGGAAAGTCCTTCGTACGGATTGATTCCTACTTTTTTCAGCTCTTCGTGCTTTTTTTCTAATCCAACTTGAATCAACGAATCGACATCTTCATCGAACTTTGGATCTTCTGGGTCGAGACATCCACATGCTTTCGAAATAGCATCGACAGCCTTGATATTAATGTAGGTTAAATACCAGATTTCAATGAAAACAAGTACAACGCTGTAGATCAAAAATTCAATTTCAATTTTCAAGGAGTCGTTGTAAATGGGAATCCAAATGTCGCGTTTGGGAAATAGCGTTTCTTCAAAAAGATGATAAGGAACATACAGCAAGATGACTCCCAGTGCACCGGCAAGCCCAGCTTTTAAATAGGTTTGGTTCCGAATGGATTTAAGCGATTTTTTCTCCTCTTCAGAAAGAAGAAATAAATTGTCAGTTGCTTGTGTTCGAACGTTTTTAGATAGTTGTCGATATGCATATCGCTCCCAAAAAGATCGTTTTTTCGTTTCCATTGAAGCGCTTATTTCCCGTTGTAGAAAACTTTATTCTTCTCGGTTTCGGATAGCTGAACTTCCAATCCAAATTTAGGATCGAGTTGCTCGCGTAGAATGTCCCAAATTACTTTCGCAATGTTCTCTGTTGTTGGGATAATTCCTTCAAATTCGGGACAGTCCAAATTAAGATTTCGGTGGTCGAAACGATCGGACACGAATTCATGAATCAAATGCTTCAAATCTTTTAAATCGATAACAAATCCTGTGAGTGGGTCAATTTCTCCCTCTACCCAAACCTCGAGCGCATAGTTGTGTCCGTGGTAGTTGGGGTGACTGCATTTCCCAAACACTTCGCGATTTTTTTCATCGCTCCATTCGGGTCTGAACAATCGGTGTGCGGCATTAAATGTCTCTCTTCGGCAAACTTTCATCTGGATCTTATTGTCGTGAATTTGATTCGTTTCGACAAAAATCGGTTTTTTTTAGTTCGATACCATGAAAACACAGCACCATTCGATCAGCTTACGATGATTTTCGTTTTCTGCGCTGTACTCCCATAACGGTTACATCGTCCGTTTGTGGCTGATTCGACATCCATTGGTCGAACTCTGCTTCGATCATCATACGTTGATCTTCTAGACCTAAATTGACATTCGCTTCGAGTAAATCTAGGAAGCGTCGGAACGAATATTTTTTGTTCTTTGGACCTCCAAACTGATCTTGGAATCCATCGGAAAATAGATAGATGATATCATTTTCTGAAAGGTCGGTGTAATGAGTTTGATACCCATTAAACTCGGAGTGTTTTCTGTCTCCAATGTGTTCTGAGCTTCCTTTGTACATGGTGAACCCTTCTTCACTATGAATCAAGAATCGAGAGCCTGCACATGCGTAGGCAATTTCCTGTTTGTTTTCGTCAATAACGCAAATGCTGAGCTCCATGCCGTCAGATACTTTTGAGCTTCCTTGGGTATCAAAGTATTCTTCAAGGCGTTTGTCGAGTTCGTTAAGAATGGCACCTGGGTCGGTGATGTGTCCTTCAAGCACAATGTTGTTCAACAAGTTGATTCCTAGTAATGTCATGAAGGCTCCTGGCACACCGTGTCCTGTACAATCTCCCAATACAGTAACCAGCTTGTCATCCAGTTTATGCAGCCAATAAAAATCTCCAGAAACGATGTCTTTCGGGCTAAACATGATGAAATGATCGTTGAAATACTTCTCGAAAAGTTGTCTGTCTGGTAGAAGCTGAAACTGTATCCGTTGAGCATAACTGATGCTGGCAGTAATGTCATCGCGTTGAGCATTCAGGATTTTTTGCTGATTCTTGATTTCGGTGATATCACGAGCGAGGGAAATAAAACCTTTCACGTGTTTGTTTGTCCCAGGCGTCATGATGGTGTTTACATATTGACCAATCCAAATGGTTTTGCCAGATTTCGTGACAATTGGAAGCTCTTTGTATGAACTCTTTTTACGTTCTAGGAAATGACTTCGATAAAAATATTGAATTTCTTCGCGCACACTTTCATGAACAACCTGGGTGGAATCGGTGCCCAATAATTCCTCCTTGGTATATTCCATTCTGTTTAAGAAGGTATCGTTAAGAAAGACGAAGTTACCATTGATATCCACGGTAAAAATGAGGTCTTCCACGTTTTGAACAAGGAGTTCATGGGTGTTTTGAAGTTCAACCCGCTCCGATACATCTTGACCAATAATCACGCGTGTGTTTTCGGAAAAACGTTTATACGACCACTCCATCCAGCGTATATGCTGGTTTCCATCCACCATTGGGATGAGGTATTTTGATCCTTCTTCAAATTCCACCGTTGCATCTTGCGCTTTGTATCGATCATCGAATGGAACAAAGGTGTTCAGGAATGAGATCTTTTTATGAATCAGCTGATCGTGGGTGGTGTCGGCATAATCGCTGATGTTTTCACTCACGTAGGTGATGGTTCCATCGGCGCGGTAAGCCACAACTGGGAAGTTTCCTCGATTGACAATGCCACTGATGAATAATAGTTTTTCCAACGAGTTGTAGCGTAGATAGGTATTGATAACCAACAATCCAATTGCGGCAATGATCGAGATCATTAAGTTGATTTTTGAATACACGGGATCATCCGTGATGATGACACATAGTGATGTAATAATGAATACAACAATACCGTAAGCTACCGTGTTTACAATACGATTGAGGATGAAAGGAGCGATGGAAACCGTTAGAATGATACCGATCAAATGAAATGGGTGCAGCTTCGATACATACAGTTCCCATGCAAAATGCAAGGTTACGATGTAGATGCCAATAACTAAAAGATGTTTGAAGTAACGCTGATTACCATTGTTCTTGAACGAAAGGGAAAAAATATATAGGGTGAATATGGCGAATCCAACAAGGATATTCATCCCGAAATTCATTCCCAAGGTGTCATCGAAGTAGCTGCCAACAATATGTGTTCCAGTAGTAAGGATGGAGCCGAATAAAAGGATGGTGGGAGCCATTTGAATATGTAACTCTGTATCTTTTGAGCTCAAAATTCGGGACGAATCGTATTTCCACCCAAACAGAAGAAGTAAGATGTTCAATAATAAGACAACTAGGATGAAGCCAACGACAAACCATTTAGAGCTCCAAAAGTTTATTTCGACATTTAAGCTTTTGGTACTGCTCTCTCCGTAATTAAAGCCATTGTGGGATGCGCTGACTTCAAGCGTAAACTCTCCAGACCCAAGATCGTGCAAGCGGATGATGTTATTCTTTCCAAGCTCTGTCCACTTATCGCCATTTTCGACAATTCGGTAGCGGTAATACAAAATCGGACTCTTGGGGTTGTTTACCTTCAAACGATAGGTGCGCGTCGTTTTGATTTTTTTGTCAGAAATATCAAAGATTAACGGAGCACGCGGAGGAGCAAGGTTTTCAAGGATGTTTGTGTTAATGGTGAAAAGACCTTCAATTGTTCCAAGGTAAATGAGATCCCCATTCTTGTATTGCGACCGCATATGAGATTCGTAGCCATCGAATCCGGTACCTCCAGAGTAGTTCTGAAAGTTCATGACCTCGCCGTCTGCATTCATTCGAAGAATGGTTATTCCTTTGTTTGTTCCAATAAGGAGGTTGCCATACTTATCCGCAATGAGGGTGTAGATCACGGACGACGAAGTGAATTTCGACAGTTTAATCGTGATTAACTTGTCATTTATGAAGCCAATTAAGCCTTTTTCAATACTGAACCAGTTGTTTCCAAAGACATCTGTAGTAGAAACACCGGAATAGCTGCCCATTTTTTCTCCGTAATATTTAGATTTAGAGAAGGCATTTTTTTCCTTGTTGAACTTTATGATTCCGTCATTTGTTCCGAAGTAAATGAAGTTTCCATCGGCAGAAGACTGAGCCGTGTAGACGTAGGCTGGAATCGTATTGGATTTTTCGTATTCCTCTTTGTGTTTGGTGAGAATGTTGTAACGGTAAAGTCCTTTGTTGGGAACAGAGTACCAAATGTCAAATCCATCGTTGTGGATAAAAAGAGTCGAGGTATTCTCTTCGAGAAAACCTGAGAAGGGTTGATCACTTGTTGGATCGAACTTCTTTATGCCTTCACTTGTTGAAAGAAAGCGAACACCTTTTATTTCACATGCTCCGTTGATCCGAAAGGGAAAACGTTGAAAATCTGGATGCTCACTCAGTTCACCAATAACAGTTTCTCCAGTCATGAAACTTAGAGCGATTTTATCGTCATAAGCAAAAGGAAAGAAAATCATTGGCGAGGTAAACTGCTCATTCAATTGAACCCGAGTAAACGGTTCGATGGAAATTTTGAATACGCCACTAAATTCGGATGCTACCCAGAATTCACCATTATCTCCAATTTTCAAACGGCTTGGGCCTTGAATTGGCTCCGGATAGTTATGCGTTACGAGGGAGAATGAGTCGATCTGGTTGGTTAGAAGCTGTCCTTTGTTGGTGATCATGACTCTCTGGTCAGATGTGAAATCACACGAGATAACGTATTCTTCTGAATCGAGGGGAGAAATGATTGGTTTTTGAACCACAGATCGAACGGCTCCTTCCTTGTCAAAGTTGAAAATCAATTTTTCCTTTAAGAGTGAATCATAAAGAACCAACCGATTGCTTTCGTACCACCCAAAACGAAAATTGGAAAAGTTGGAGATCGAAGCTGTTTTGGGCGAATTTTTCACCTCTCGAAACTCATCATCGTTGAAATAGAAAATACCATTCTCCGATGTTGCATAAACTCCATGTGGTGTCTCAATGATTTGAAAAACAGGACGGTCTATCCGATCGTAGGATTTGACGGTTTTTTCTTTTCCATCCTTGAAACGCGAAATGCTTTTTCTCCCGATGAAGTAGAGGCACGATTCCTGAACAATGATACGGTAACCATCGCCTTTGTCGATGTAAGGATCGTCTAAGCGCTCTATCGTGTGTTTCGATCGTGAGTATTTTCGAAAGCCAGAATAGCTTGTTGCAACGTATAAATCGTTTTTATGCGCAACAATGTCTACAAAATGAAAGTTTTTGACCTCTCCTTTGAAGTGCGCCTCTTCAAATTGGGTTCCATCAAACCGAACGAGCGCAGCTCCATCCGTTCCAAGCCACATGTAACCGTCCTCTGATTGCTCAAAGGCATTGATTTGTGACATGGTTAATCCATCTCTGTGTGTGAAGTTTTGAAAGGTATACAGCTGAGCACTCCCGAAAAAGCTAAAACTAAGTAATAGGATAAATGACAGTAGTGTTTTCAAATTCGGTAGTCTTCAGTATGTTCACGACGAAACGTGAATATACAAAAATCTTCTGTTTCACACTTTTCTAGTCAGTTACGACGCGAATCTTCCCTTTTACTTCAGCGGCAATTCGCTTCGCTGTTTGAATATCTTTTTGAGCCACGGTGATGTGTCCCATTTTTCGATTCGGCTTGGTTTGTTGCTTTCCATACAAATGAATATGAACGCCAGGCATCTGCATCACATCCATAAGTCCTTCGTATTTTGCAAGTCCTGTATGATTGGGCTCTCCAAGCAGGTTAATCATGGCTCCTTCTCGAATCATTTCAGTTGATCCCAATGGAAGATTGAGTACCGAACGAAGATGTTGTTCAAATTGCGAAGTGATGTTGCATTCAATAGTGTGGTGACCGCTGTTATGAGGTCTTGGAGCAACTTCGTTTACGTACAAGGTTCCGTCTTTCAAAAGGAAAAGCTCCACAGCCAAAATACCAACCATTTCGAGCTTGTTAATTACATCAATGGCTAATTCCGTGGCGCGTTGTTCAATATCTTGGGAGATATCTGCCGGAGAAAACAAGAAAGCAACCAAGTTGGCATCATTGAATTCGCACTCTACAGTTTGGTAAACGGCCGTTTCTCCACGTTCGTTTCGGGCAACGAGTACGGAAAGCTCTTTTTCGAAGGGAACCAATTCTTCCAGTAGCGAGGGAGCCTTGAAAACATTTTCGAGATCGGCTTCTGTGCGAATTAATTCGACACCGCGACCATCGTATCCACCCGTTCTCAGTTTGTGAACGAAAGGTAATTTTGACGCATAATGTGCCGTGTCTGTATTTTCGGTTGTCAATTCGAAAGCAGAAGTAGGAATGTCGTTTTCAAGATAAAATTGCTTTTGAAGACCTTTATCTTTGATGATTTCCAATACACGAGGTTGAGGAAAAACCTTTACGCCATTTGCTTCTAACTCTTTTAAAGCATCAACATTGACGTTTTCAATTTCAACAGAAACAACATCTTTATCTTTTCCGAAGGCAAGCACTTCTTCATAATTTTTGATGTCGCCAATGGTGTGAGATGTGGCGATGGACGCGCTTGGATCTGTCGCATTTTGATCCATTGTGTGCACATGAATGTCGTAGCTAATCGCTTCCTGAATCAACATTCTTCCGAGTTGTCCACCACCTAAAATTCCCAATTTGTGTCTTGATCCGATAACTTGTTTTTCCATAGTGCAAAGATACGGTCATTTTTATTTTATCGTGTACTCAAGTTGTTTCTGAAAGGTGAAATACTGATTTTCTACGAGCTAGTTGCCTAGAAAATCGTACTTTTGCAGTCTAATCGAAAAAGCGTGATTCAAGTACTCGACAAATCTTTTGAAGTTTTTATCACCCGAGAAGAAATCCAACGGGAAATCGCAAGTTTAGCGGAGAAGATCAATAACGACTACAAAGGTCGTGATTTGGTGTTTCTTTCCGTTTTGAACGGAGCATTTATGTTTACGTCTGATCTGATGAAGAAGATCACCATCGACTGCGAGGTGTCATTTGTTAAAATGAGCTCGTATTCTGGCGTAGAATCCCGAGGAAGAGTGGATGAGTTAATCGGTCTGGGTGACAATATTGAAGGTCGTGACATTGTAATAGTGGAGGACATTGTAGATACGGGAATCACGATCGATAAGATTATTTCTCTTCTCGAACCAGAAGGTGCAGCATCCGTTAAAGTATGTACATTGTTGTATAAACCAGATGCTTTCAAAGGAAAGAAGCGCCCGGATTACGTTGGATTCTCCATTTCGAATGCCTTTGTTGTTGGGTACGGATTGGATTACAATGAGAAAGGAAGAAATCTTGACGCGATTTATCAAATACGTGAACAAAAAAAGCAAAGAAATAGCATGTTGAATATAGTACTTTTTGGACCTCCAGGTGCGGGGAAAGGGACGCAATCGGAGCGTCTAATCGAAAAATACAACCTCGTACATCTTTCTACAGGTGATATTTTTAGAGCGAACATCAAAGGATCTACTGAGTTAGGTGTCCTTGCGAAAACATATATCGACAAGGGACAATTGGTTCCTGACGAAGTAACGATTAACATGTTGAAAGCGGAAGTGGAAAAACACGATGATCCGAAAGGATTTATCTTTGACGGTTTCCCTCGCACAATTGCTCAGGCTGAAGCTTTGGATGAATTCCTATCGAGTATTGGAACTTCAATCACATCTATGATTTCTTTGGATGTAGAGGAAGAAGAATTGAAAGCGCGTTTGGCGAAACGAGCGGAAACAAGTGGTCGTCCAGATGACGCTGATCCGAAAGTGATCCAAAACAGAATCGACGTGTATCGAAATGAAACAGCACCTGTGAAAGATTACTACGAGTCGCAAGATAAGTGGGTAATGATTAACGGAGTTGGATCAATCGATGAGATAACTTCGCGCTTGTTTGCAGCCGTTGACGCGCTGTAAGTCGAAGTAGTAAATCGAAATAAAATTTTGAAAGATGGCTTCAGGAAACTTCGTTGATTACGTAAAAATTCATTGCAAGTCAGGTAAAGGTGGAGGTGGTTCTACACACTTCAGACGGGAAAAGTATATCCCAAAAGGAGGACCTGATGGAGGTGATGGTGGTCGCGGAGGACACGTGTACCTTCGTGGAAATAAACAATTGTGGACGCTTCTGCATCTCAAGTATTCAAAGCACATCAAGGCTGGACATGGAGAGCATGGATCGGGTAACTTGAAAACGGGTGCGCAAGGAGAAGATAAGTACATCGAGGTGCCGCTAGGAACGGTTGCACGCGACGCTGAAACAGGTGAGTTTCTATTTGAAATTACCGAACACGGTGAGGAGCGCATCATTCAGCGAGGTGGACAAGGTGGACTCGGAAATAATAATTTTAAATCAGCAACAAACCAAACACCAAGATATGCCCAGCCGGGAGGTGACAGTATTGAAGGATGGAAGATTCTTGAACTGAAATTATTGGCGGATGTTGGTCTTGTTGGATTCCCGAATGCTGGAAAAAGCACACTTCTTTCTGTGTTGTCTGAAGCGAAACCTGAAATTGCTGATTACCCATTTACCACGTTACGTCCGAATTTAGGAATTGTTGGTTACCGCGATTTCCGTTCGTTTGTGATGGCCGATATCCCTGGGATTATCGAAGGAGCGCACAAAGGAAAAGGATTAGGACTTCGCTTTTTACGTCATATAGAACGAAATTCATGTCTGCTCTTTTTAATTCCAGCAGATAGCGATGATATTAAAAAGGAATACGAAGTATTGCGATCGGAATTACAAGCGTTTAATCCAGAGTTGATGCACAAAGATCATATTCTTGCAATTTCAAAATCAGACATGCTCGACGACGAATTGAAGGCGGAAATCAAACAAGAGTTGCCCACTTCGGTAACCACGTTGTTTATCTCCTCTGTTGCCCAGACTGGACTGCTTGAATTGAAAGATTTAATCTGGAAAACACTCACGGATGATTGAATACTTGGAATCCATCGACATCGCAATTGTTCAGCTAATAAACGGCTGGAATACTCCTTTTTTGGATGAGGTGATGTGGATCGTTTCAGGTCGATTAACGTGGGTTCCATTATACATTTTATTAATCTATTTGGCCATACGTCAAAGTGGTTGGAAAGCTGGATTGCTTTTTGTGCTTGGCGTGGCGCTTTCGGTAGTTTTGGCAGATTTTATTTCTACTCAAGGAATGAAGGAGGTCATTCAGCGCTACCGACCTTCGCATAACTTGGATCTCAAAGATCACTTGCATTACTATCAAATTGGTTGGGGCGATTTTTACCGAGGTGGTATGTATGGTTTCGTTTCCTCGCATGCCGCGAATTTCTTTGCGATTACCACCTTTTCGATGTCGTTTCTCATTGATTACAAGAAATGGCTTTTCCCTTTACTCATATTTATAGCCGTTCTTGTATCGTTTAGCCGTATCTATCTCGGAGTTCATTATTTCTCTGATGTGTTTGTTGGTGGGTTGTTAGGAATGACTATAGCGTTACTTGTTTATCGTTTCATTTTCCTACCGCTCCACAAGAAAATCGTACAAGTATGATGTATTTCTACGTATTTATCGGGGGAGGACTCGGTTGTTTAGCACGGTTCAGTTTGACGCAATTCGTGAGTCACTTAGTCAAATCTTCGTTTCCTTTAGGAACATTTCTAACGAATATGTTTGCCTGTCTTTTATTGGCGTTATTCGTTATCGGAGCACGTGAGTATTCCGATCATAGTTCGTGGATTCAGCCCTTACTAATCATTGGGTTTTGCGGTGGGTTTAGTACGTTTAGTGCTTTCAGCAACGAGTCTGTTCAACTCATCGATCAAGGGAATGTACTTCTTGCAGCGCTGAATATTTTCATTTCTGTTGCCGTCGGTATCGCACTGATTTATTTTATCAGAGCAAAAGCGTAAGTCGCTTAGTGAAATTCCGCAGGAACAACTTCTTTCAATTTCTCAACAAGCTTTGCACGTTTCGCTTCAAACTTTGAGGTGTCCATCTTCATGATGATTCCTTTCGCTTTGAAATCTTTAAAGTTGAGCATCCAAACATATGCACAGAGACCAAAAATACCAATCAGGAAGTAGTACAAGATGGCTAATCCCCAGCTAGGATAAACATATGCATGAAACAAGAAAATGGCTGGGATATTCAAAAAGCCCATAATGATCTGTCCGAGGATGAGCTTCACAGAGCCGTAGAATACTTTTCGTTTGAATGATTTCTCTACAAATCGCTTGATGAGAATGTACGGAAGTCCAAGGTGAAGAACACCCAGAATTCCAAGTGGTGTCAACGCGATCATCGTTAATACTTCTTTCATTCGACTTCCATTCGGATGCTTGATTTTCCAAAACAGGAGTCGTTCTTCTAGCTTGACGCGCTTCAACAAAGAGAAATATGATTTGGCTTCTTCTTTGAACTCAGAAAGTGCTTCATTCCCGGAAACATCTTGTTTGTTGATCCAATTGGCTAATTTTTGAGAGTATTTCCATCGCTCTTTGAGAGAATAACTGCGGTCAAAACTATCTGGGTTCATTCCTCGTCGAGTGAGAATCATGATGTGCTCATGAAGATCCGTGTTTTTGATATCTTGAACATGGGTGATTTGCTCTTGCATCAACACTTCAATGCGCTTCGTTAACTCTGTAATAACCTTGTTTGGATTTTTCGCGTACTCTTCTTGGTAATCGTTCAAGCAAATTTTGTCTGATGTAGAAATCAATAAATCACTGCGCATTTTATTGGGTCTCGAGTAATTACATCCCACCGCTGCAACGTATATTTTCTTCTTCCAATTGATCGTTTCGAGTGTGTTGAATCCAATTCGGATGGCACCTTTCTTTACGGGTTTAAGTCGACGAACGAATACATCATCCGTAAACCCTTCTCCAAAGATGAGTAGGTTTCTTCCATATTTGAGCACGCGTGCACAGGTCTGGAATACTTCTTCGTTCTTCTTTTTGGTGTCTTCCCCGTCATGCTGACGATAAATAGGAAGCATGTGACTTGCCCAAAGTAATGGACGAGAAATCGGCGTAAAAACATCCGATCGCGTCATGAAAAAGACAATAGGTCTTCGAAGAGCCGCCACAACCAATGGGTCCATAAATGAAGCCGCGTGATTACTGACGTAAATGGTTCTTCCAAAAAATCCTTTTGGACTGTTGACGGTTTTTAGGCGTGGGTAAAAAACACGCAGGGTATACTTTAGTGTGAAGTACAGAATAAAGTAAACTAAACGCATAGGTTCTGTGCAAGCTATAAAATGATTATTCTTCCGCGGCCTTTTTAGACTCTTTGATTTCTTTTGCGGTGTTTCGGTTGTTTCCGATGTAGAAACCGATTTGCAATTCGTGTGTGCCGTTGGTGCCTGTTCTCAAGGGACCAGTACCAAATTCATAGCCGTAGGCTGCGTAAATGTTCTGGATGATGTTTGTCCCTAACTGAAAAGTAATGGCATTACTCGTTCTGTATTGAAGTGCCAACCAAGACGCATTGTTGTAAATGAAACGTGCCCCAATATCCGCAGAAAGAGGACTGTTTTGAACGTATTTCGTAACGAGAGTTGGTTCAATCGAGAATTGCTCATTTACACTGAAATTGTATTTCGCTACCAAGAAATAGTGACGATTGAAGTTGCTTTCTGTGACAACATCTGTAAACTCAACCGAGTTTTTGAGGAGTTGCGTTGTAGAGATTCCAACGAACAATTTCTCACCATAAAACACAACTCCGGCGTTGGCATCTATGATATTTTGTGAAGATGTGTTTCCTAGAAATTGGTTATACGCCGCATCGTCTTCTTGGAAAAGAATAACACGGTCTTGAATGATTCCAAGGTTGCTCCAACCGAGTCCAATACCGCCTCCAAAATTGATTTTTTTGGTGAATGGTAGGTGGAAAGCATAGCTTCCGTAAACTGAAGTTTTTACGAAAGGACCGATAGCATCGTACACCGCTTTTCCTCCAACTACATGCTTCATGACTCCCGTCGAGCGTTTTGGCGATTGGAAAAGCATGTCGTTTTGAGAATTGAATTCGTCCAATGAACTTTCTGACTGTTTGCCCACTTTTATTGGAGCATGTCCCACCAAAAGAACAGATCGAGGTCCTCCGTTGTATCCCGACCACTGATTTCGTGTGGATAACTCCAAATGAGCCACTTTTGACATTCCTCCAGCTGCTGGGTTCAACATGAATGGATTACTCGCCATGTTTAAGTAATGCCCTTCCTGTTGAGCATGTCCAACTCCTGCAAAGCAAATGAGTACGGTTACAAGAAGATAATTGGTTGTGTGAAATATGTTTTTCATGTTTCTTCTATTATCTGATGATACTGATGTCTCCTGTTAATACTGTTCCATCGGTGTCGTTTAGTTCGATTCGATAGAAATAAGTTCCCATTGGTAGCGGTTCTCCTTCGTGAGTTCCATCCCACGGCTCGGCGTAGCCAGTCGATTCAAATACGAGATCACCCCAACGGTTGACAATCGTAACGCGACAATCTGGATACAACACATCCAAGAATTCGACAACGAAGAGGTCGTTTTTACCGTCGAAGTTCGGTGTGATGACTGTGGGTATGATTGGGTCAAGTCCCTCGCAAATGCTTCCAGCGATTATCACGGTATCGCTAACGGTTGGGCAGTTCGGGTGAGAAACTTCGTAAATCAAGATACTGATGCCATTCTCCGTAATTTCTACAGAAGTGTTTGGTGAATAAAGATCATCAATCGAACCTCCACCTGAAATAAATGACCAGTAAGCTGATTGACCGCTTTCTAGAGAGTCAGCACTTAGCTGTACAATGGCGTCCTCAAGGCAGACAAGAGAATCTGAGCTTGTGGCGTTTAATTCGTTCGAAGTATAGAAGACAACGACACTGTCCGAAGTGGATGGACATGTTCCGTTGCTTACCGTCCAAGTGTATGTGTAGTAACCTGTCGAATCGAGTGTCGTGAACATCACGTTTGAGTTCGCGTTTCCGATAGTTGCTTGAGGCGTTACAGTCCAAATACCTGTTCCAACTGTGGCTGCGGTTGCTTGCAGCATAACTACACTGTCCGAACATGTAAAGATAGAATCGGCAGAAATACTCGTTGGGAATGGAGGCTCATGTCGAATCACAATAATACTATCACTGGTTGACCCACATTGAGCGGTCGAAATCGTCCATGTGTACATGTTTGTTCCGTACGCAATGTTATTGACACCTGTTGTGTTCGCGAATTCGTTGTTGAAGCTTCCAACTCCTGAACTAACCGTCCATTCTCCAGTTCCTGAAGTAGCTGGATCTGCCTCAAGCAATGCTGTTGCGCTCGAACAAAGTTCAATGGTATCCGCTAAAATGGTTGCATCAGATGGATATTCCAAAACCTCTACGCGGAAGTTACATCCGGCTACGTTACCTGAGCTATCAACAGCTTGATATTCGAGGATAGTAATACCTATTGGGAAGGTGCTTCCCGACGAATAACCTGTTCCGTCCGTTTGATTAAGGCTTACCAAACAATTGTCTGAGAATACCGGTGAAGTGTAAAATACAACAGGGTCGCACGTCACAGTGTCGTTTGGACAGCTAATCAGTGGTGATTCGGTTTCTGTAACAAACAATTCGAAATCGCATGATGCTGTGTTTCCTCCGGCATCAGTTGCTGTAAGTGTTATGGTGTTGTACCCAACAGGAACAGTTGATCCAGCAGCAGGAGATTGAGAAATGGTGTAGCCACTACAATTGTCCGTAACCGTAGCTAAAGTGATGTAACTAGGAATTACATAATCACATGACGTTCCTGCGCTTGCTGTTTGCGGACCAGGACATGTAATGGTTGGAGGAGTGGTGTCATCTGGAAGTACATTCGCAATACATGTACTTGAATTTCCACTTTCGTCCGTGAGTGTAATCAAAACAGGCGTGATTCCACTTGAAATCGTTCCTGCAGTTGGGTTTTGCGTAACGGTCATGTCTGCTAAAGCCGAACAGTTGTCCGTTCCTCCAACAAGCGAAGAGAAGTCTGGGATGGGGTATGAACAACTCGCATCAATCGCAACTGTTTGGTCGGCAGGACATGCAATTACGGGACTAGTTGTATCGTCCAACACAACATTGAATGTACATGTGTTTGAGTTTCCTGCTTGATCAGTAGCGGTGAGTGTTACCAAGGTTGTTGTTGAAATGGTGCTTCCTGAAGCCGGGCTTTGCGTCAATGTAATTCCTGCCGTATTCGAGCAGTTATCTGAAACAGTTGCCAATGGTGTGTAGTCAGGAAGTGATGCTGAACAAGCAGCGTCAACAATGACACTTTGTGTTGGAGGACACACGTCAAAAACGGGAGCTGTCTGATCCGATACTGTTAAATCAAAACTACAGTTCGATGAATTTCCATTTTCATCAGCCACGGTGATGGTGATAGAATGTGTTCCTGCAGTTAAAATCGTTCCTACTGAAGGAGATTGTGAAAAGGATAATGATCCACTCACCGTACAGTTATCTGAAGCAGATGCCAAACCTGTGAAGTCTGTCAATGTATACGTACAGTTTGCAGAAGACGTTCCAACGGTTTGGTTGGGAGGACATGTTATCGATGGTGGTGTTTGATCAACAATGGTAACCGTAAACGTACATGACCCTGTATTTGAAGATTCATCTTCAGCTGTTAACGTCACAGTTTGTGGTCCGCTAAATGGAGTTCCAGGGGCGGGAGATTGAGTAATGGTAATGTTCGACGGAGCTGAACAGTTGTCACTTGCAGGAACCAAAGATGTATAATCACCTAGTGTTCCGTCACAGGTAGCGTTCGCTGGCTCTTGTTGATTCGATGGGCAAACAATAACAGGTGAAATAGTATCAACTACTGGAACAAAGAATTGACATGAATTTGTGTTTCCTGATGTGTCGCTCACGGTTAAAGTAACAGGTAATGTTGGGTTCAATCCTACAGTGGCTCCTGGAACAGGTGATTGCGTCACCGTTAATGTTGATCCACAGTTTTCAGTGACGGTTGCTCCTGCGGTTAAATCGTCGAGTAGTGCTGTACAGTTTGTTCCGACGTATTGAGGAGTTGGATTGGTAGGACAAATAATTGCGGGGGCAATTGTATCCACAATCCACCCGTTGAATGTACATGATTTCGGAAGGTTGGGTGTTCCACCAGTAACTGTCAACGTAATTACTTGATGCGAACTAACAACCGTACCTGGCGCTGGAGATTGCGTCACTGTCAAATTAGAAAGAGGCTCACAATTATCAACCAAAACGGCGTCTGCAGTGTAGTCTCCAACCGTTGCCTGACAGGTCATGTCAACGATTAGTCCTGTATCTGAAGGACAGGTTATCGAAGTGGGAATTGTATCCAGTGTCCGCATATCGAATGTACACGTCGTACTGTTTCCGTATTCATCCGTTGATGTCATAATGATTGGCGTTACCACAATGGCTCCGTTGATGATGGTTCCTGGAGTAGGACTTTGCGTTGTGGTAATGTTCGAGGCAGACGAACAATTGTCTGACTCTACCACGAAGGCAGTATAATCCGGTAGTAAACCATCACAGTTATTGTCTACGAACACAGAGGTGTCTGCAGGACAAACAGATGTTGGAGAGATGGTATCGATAATGTTTAATGTGAAGTTACAAGTTGAAGAGTTTCCTGACTCGTCTGTTGCAGTTAACACAATCACTTGTGAACCTCCAGGTCCTGCGCCTAGAACAGTGTTCGCAGGGATATCTTGAACTACGGTAATGTTTACCGAATCAGAACAGTTGTCGGATAAGGTAAATCCTGAAGTTGTGTAATCTTCTGTAACGGCAAGACAGGCACCTTGAACGGGTAAATCTCGTGGGCTGTCGCATACAATAACGGGTGGTGAAGGATCAATTCCCGTAATAACTACGTTATCTACCGCAAGTGGTTCTCCAGAGATCGTTGCATCGTTGTACGTAAAACGGAATCCAATTTCGAATACGGTTCCTTCTAAAGCAACAGGCAATGGAAATCCTGAAGCAGCAGACCATGTAGCAGAAATCGGCAACGCAGGTCCCAAAGAAATCCATGTTACTCCTCCGTCAGTCGAGTAAACGGCCTCAGCGAAATCTTCACCAGCAATTCCTCCCATCAGGTAATCAAAAGATAACTGGAGCGTGGTTGCACATCCTGCGTCTACTGTGTGCGAAATAATGGTGCTATGCGTTAAACCAGCAGGTGCGTTCGCATATGCGAATTCTTCTGTTTGACCAGGATCACAACCTGGCGAAGATCCTCCGGTAGGTGAGATATACATACTGTTGATACCTCCTAAAGTGGGTCCGTTTCCGGGACAGTTGCTAACAATCCACTCGTTTGGAGTGAGATCACCACTTGCGGTCCATGTTATTCCTCCTGTTTCGAATAAATCTTCGAGAAGTGTAATATTTTGCGCAGTAAGTTGCGTTGAAGCTAGTATTGCCAGCGAACATAAGAGCAGCTTGATCATAGGGAAATGCCTTTTTAAGTCGTACAAATATACGATTCTTCGATTGTTTTTTGCTCATTTTCAATGGAGGATCTATTTCGAAAACGGTAGTTCACATTACTTTTGCTCATAACTTTTTTGACAGATGATTTATTTGAGAAGGAAATGAACTTAAATTCGCTTAAAATCGATTGAAATGAAACAAGTCGGAATCATTTGCGGAGGGTTTTCGTCGGAGCACGAAATCTCAGTAAAAAGTGCAACAACCATTCGTGATCATTTTCCTGAGGAATACGAGGTGTACCTTGTTCACATGAACAGAAGTGGTTGGCAAATTGAGGTGAATGGAGAACTGTACGATTTCGATTCCAAGAATTTCGAAGCAACGGTCAATAATGAAACCATCAAGATTGATTTGGCAATTGTTTATATACATGGAGATCCTGGAGAAAATGGGAAATTGCAGGCCTACCTCGAAATGATAGGAATTCCGTACGTGAACTCTGGACCCTTGGCTTCAGAATTGTCTTTCGATAAATGGTTCTGTAATCAATTTTTGAAAGGTTTTGGAGTCAACGTTGCGGATTCAATCTACTTGAGATCAAAGAATGAATCAATCGATGAAGCTCAAATTGTAGCGCGATTGGGATTGCCGATTTTCGTGAAGCCATGTGATTCGGGATCGAGTTACGGGATCGCTCGTGTTGAAAAACAGGAAGATTTAAAGCTTGCCATCAATGCGGCATTTGAAGAAGGACGAACAGTTGTGCTGGAAGCTTTCTTGAAGGGAACGGAAGTAACGTGTGGAGTTTATCGTTCGGAGAATGGCTTGGTAGCGCTACCGCTCACAGAAATCGTGTCGAAAAATGCTTTTTTTGATTTTGAAGCGAAGTACAAAGGCTTGTCGGATGAGATTACTCCTGCACGAATTAGTGATGAGTTAACACTCAAGATTCAGGAGGCGTCGAAAGAAATTTACGACTTGATGCAATTGCGATCCATTGCGCGAATTGATTACATGCTTGTGGATGACGTGCCGCATGTTATTGAAGTCAATACAACACCTGGTTTCTCAGCAGAAAGTCTCGTGCCTCAGATGATTGCTGTAGCTGGAAAAACAATCACGGAATTCTGGTCGGAGATTCTCGCCGTAGAAGTGCAAAATCAATAGAGTTGAATGTCCTGGAGTGAATGCTGAAAGGTGTTTTTAATTCCTGGCAATGGTGTTAAACACGACTTCCATCTTGTCGATCAACGCGGAATTCGAACAAGTCTGATTATTAACGATAAGTGCAAAGGCATATTTCTTTCCGCTAGAAGCATCAACGTACCCTGCATAACTTCGAACGCGCGTCATTGATCCACTTTTTGCTGCGATTTTCCCATGTCCTGATTGGTTTCTGCAAATGTATCGCATCGTGCCGCTCACTCCAGCAACAGGCAGGGATTCTTTAAATCGGACACCATTTTTGCCTGAATGCATCGCTTTCAATAAATCTGTGAAATTAGAGGCAGAAATGGCATTCGAACGTGATAAACCACTCCCGTCATTGATATGCATGCCAGAGGTTGACCATTTTTTTGACCAATAATTTTCCAAAACACGGAGTCCGTTTTCGGTGCTTCCATCGCCTGTTTTGTGGTAGCCAACCAAATTGACGAGGTGCTCAGCGAACAAGTTAATGCTGCGCTCGTTTGTTTTGTCCACGATATCGCCTATTCGCGCTCCAAAATGACTAAATAATAATGTGTGCTTAGCATAAAAACTGTTCCCTGAATTGAGTTCCATACTTCGAGCCGTGTTCAAACTGCCGTCAATCTGAATCCCTTTTTCTTTTAACACCTTTTCCAATTCATACGCAAATTGATGTTCAGGATCGGGTAAACTTCCTTTTACAACAAAGGCTGAACTGCCCGCAGGTAATGTTCCCGTTACAAAGCGATCCATGGAATATGGAGCACCGTAAATGTAGGAATTGTCTCCACCGCCAGAAGCAGCTTTTACGTAGTTGTGAACCTCCAGATTGGGTACGGATGGTGTTAAGGAAGTAAGTTTGGAAGATGATCCCACTCTCGATGGTACTTTGAATGTGTATTGCACGAGGTTGTCAAAAATCGTTAGTCCAGAAGGTCCTGCACCGTAGTAATTTCCCATGTCGACCCAATTCCACCCATCTGGCGCACCATTATATCCAAATTCGGAAGCATCAGCAATAATGGAACCTTCAATTTTTTGTATTCCTTTTTCTTTTAAGCTATCGGCCCATGCAAAGAGGAAATCGCGCTCATGACCTGCAGAACAAAAGTACTTGCTGCCCAAGGAAGGGTCGCCGCCGCCACGAATCCAAAGATTTCCGTGAAGAACGCCGGCAGAATCAATGTTTCCATCGGCATAAATGCGCGTGGTGGGTCGGTAGTCTTCACCCAATATTTCCAATGCTGTTGCAGTCGAAAAGAGTTTCGCGGTGGAAGCAGTCGGAAGAACGGTTTCTTCGTTGTAAGAAGCAACGGTTGCTCCATTGGATAGGTCAATAACATGGAAGCCAATGCTGGCATTTTTCAGGTGAGTTGAAGCCGCAAATTGATCAATGGCTGTTTGAACCTGATTTTGCTGAGCATTAACGAAGTTTCCAATCAAGAAACCGATCAAAAGAAATGAACTTAGTATCTTCATCGCGCGTTTTGTGTAAATGTCATGAAGAATCTTCAATGAATGTGCCAAAACACAAAAACTTTTGAACATCATGTGTTCGATAGTGAGGCAAGTAGCGGTTTGATACCAACCGATTGAGTTACAAACGAGAGAGAAGTTAGGTGGGGAAAATAAAAATACTACGAATTATAAACCGATTCAATATCGGTGGACCTACGTATAATGCAACATTTCTGACGGCCTTTTTGGGTGACGATTATGAAACGATGTTGGTAGGTGGATTGCCTGAAGAAGGAGAATCCGATTCTTTGTTTATTCTTGAAAAATATAACGTAAATCCTTTGCTGATTAAAGAATTGGTTCGTGAACCGAATCTGAAGAGCGATCGAGCAGCTTACAGGAAACTGAAGGAAATCATTCGTGAATTTCAGCCGGATATTGTGCATACGCATGCATCAAAAGCGGGTGCTTTGGGGAGAAAGGCAGCAAAAGCCTGCAAGGTTCCTGTAATCGTGCATACCTTCCACGGACATGTTTTTCATTCCTATTTCGGGAAATTGAAAACGGATTTGTTCAAGCGAATCGAGCGGAATTTAGCCCGAAAATCAACGGGGATCGTCGCGATTTCCGAAGGACAAAAACGAGAATTGTCGGAAATCCATAAAATCTGCCCTGCAGAGAAGGTGAAAGTGATTCAGCTTGGCTTCGACCTCCTTCCATTTCACGAAAAAAGAAAGTCCGAGAGAGAAGCAGTCCGCGAAAAGTATGGTTTGAAACCGGATGATATTGCAATCGGTATTGTGGGAAGGCTCGCTGCAATTAAAGATCATGGCTTTTTCCTTGATGTGATGAAGCAAGTATTAGCGACCACAACGAAATCAATAAAAGTGTTCATCGTGGGAGATGGTCCTGATCGAGCACCAATCGAAAATCGTGTAAAAGAATTAAATCAAACCTACCCGAATGCCATTTTGATGACATCTTGGATCAAAGATATTGGAACCTTCAATGCGGGAATGGATATCATTTGCCTCACGTCTAAAAATGAAGGAACTCCTGTTAGTTTGATCGAGGCGCAGGCAGCAAATATTCCAGTTGTGACAACTGATGTAGGAGGAGTTCGAGATATTATCGATGTTGACAAAACGGGGTTTGTGGTGCCGAAAGGTGACCTCAAAACTTATGTCGAAAAGGTGACGGAGTTATGCGAAAATGAAAAAATCCGCGAAAAAATGTCACAAAATGGCTGGAACTACGTACACGAAAAATTCCATTACACCACTTTGGTGAAGAATATGGATCGGTACTACCGTGAGTTGTTAAATTAGATGGAGATGAAATTTTTTGTTCGCATACTTGGTATTTGCTCTTTGTTGTTCACAATTATGAGCAGCTGCGGGGTAAACAGTAACCTAATGTTCAAGGAAGCAAAGGGGGCAACTCCATCAGACTCCATTCCGCTAAAACCTACACAGGATTATCGAATTTCTGCTTCCGATAAGTTTACGTTTACTCTTGCCACGCGAAATGGTCAGGGAATTATTGAAGATATGACCGGGATGAATGACGGAGAATTGCGCCGATCCACCGAGATGGAGTACGTTGTACGTCAAAATGGTGAGGTGAAACTACCATTGGTGGGCGATGTAAAAGTGGCAGGTTTGACCATCCCAGAGTGCGAAAATGTATTGGAAGAGAAATACGGAGAAACGTTTCAGGAACCTTTTGTGCAAGTAACATTAACCAATCAACGGGTGATTGTGTTTCCAGGGAACGGTTCGGATGCTAAAGTTATTCCGCTAACAAATACGAATACGACACTCATGGAGGCGTTGGCGGCAGCCGGAGGAATTACCGATCGAGGAAAAGCAAGTGCCGTTAAACTCATGCGAAAAGTTGACGGAGAACGTTTTATTTACACGCTCGATTTATCAACTATCGACGGACTTAAATACGTGGATATGATCGTTCAAGCGAATGATTACATTTATGTTGAGCCAACTCCAGAACTAGGGAAAGAAATTGCGGAGGATGTCGTCCCCGTTATTTCACTAATTTCGAGCGCAGCTTTCATTTTGTCAGCAATCATATTATTAAAATAGGTGAATAATAAAGGACTCATTATCAATAAATCGTACGATCCGCTCATTCTGAGAACGGTGCTTCGTCGCTATTGGTGGTGGGCAGCTCTTTTGGTACTGACATTCGCTGCTTGTGCCTGGGTGTATCTTCGATATACAAAACCAACGTACGAATCGTCAATGGTGCTGCAGTTGGGCGATCAGGATAACGCAAAAGATGTCCTCAACATCGAAAACATAAACAGTAGAGAGAATGATATGTCGGGCGTGGTCGAATTACTGCGCTCTGAATTGCTTTTCGAAAAGGCGCTGAATAAGTTGAATCTGAGTGTCAGTTTATTTTCTAGAGGTGAAATCCTTACTGAGGAAAAGTATTTATCAAGTTCGTTTAATATTCAGCCCTACGAGTTGAGCGATTCATCTATTATCAATCAGGAAGTTGCTGTTGTCTCAAAAGGAAGAAATAAAGTTGAACTTTCCTATATGAAGGGAGGAGAAAAACAGCGTGTGGAAGGAATGCTCAATGAGCACATTCAGAACAGTGATTTCGATATTGTTGTGAAGGCGGCTGATCCGGATAACTTTCATAAAGTTTCGAAGGAAAATGATCTGTTCTTTATATTCAACGGGCGAGAACAATTATCGAATCGTTTAATCAAAGACCTTTCGGTGGCGGCAATCGATCCAAACGCGAAGACAATCAGTATTTCTTTCCGTGGACACAATGCAACGCTTTGTCGAGATATTGTGCAAGCTGTCTCAGAGTCCTTTATTGAGTATGACGAAGAGCAAAAACGACAAAGCTCCGAGAATATTATTTCTTTCATCGATGCCCAGCTCGATTCACTTTCATCTGAGGTACGAATAGCAAAAGATAGTCTGATTGAATACCAGCGAAGATCGCAGTTGTCAGATCCGGAAAACGTCGGGGTCTCGATCAATGAGAATGCCAATAAGCTTCAAGATCAACTCTTCGAATTGGAAGAGGAGTACAACGGACTGTTGAATGTAAAGCGAAAGTTGAGCAAATCTCCAAATCGTTTGGAGGTATACAAGCTTTTACCTGAGTTGTTGGGAAGATCCTACGAAGCTTCGCTTGCTGGGCACTTGAGAGAGTTGCACGAGTTTTTAGAAAGGAAGGAAGACTTGCTTTTTGAAGTGACGGAAAACAATTCGGAAATCGAAATTATCAATCAACGAATTACGTCTAAACTCAACATCATTCAGCGAAGCATAGCTGCAATCGAAGAACGATTTAGTCGAAATATAAGTGCACTTCGAGCAAAAATTGGAGTGTTGGAAGGTGAAGCGTTTGAACTTCCTGAGAAAAAGATGGAGTTTAATCGACTCAAAAATATTCAGGAACTGAATGAGAAGTACTTCACCTTACTCACGGAAAAGAAAGTACTGTACGAAATCTCAGACGCAGGATATGCATCTACGAATCGCGTGCTGTCGAAAGCAAAAATAAATTTAGCACCTGTTGCTCCAAGTAGAAATTTTGTGTACTCGGCGTTTACGTTTTTCGGCTTGTTCGTTGGGTTTGGATTGATTCTCTTTCGATACCTTACCTTCAATGAAATCAATACCGTTGAGGATTTGGAGCAGATTTTACCCTCGCAAGCGTCTATTTTGGGAGGTGTTCCTTTGTTCAAGCAAGCGCTGGAGTATTCTCAGTTGGTGGTAGCAGACGCGCCCAAGTCAATCATGGCGGAATCGATGCGGAAGATTCGGACAAATTTGAACTATATCCATCCAAATTATCAAACAATTGCCATTTCCTCTTCCATTTCAGGTGAAGGAAAAACGTTTGTAGCCTTGAACCTCGGAGGAATCATTGCGATGTCTGGGAAACGAACCGTATTACTCGATTTGGACCTCAGAAAACCAAAAGTACACCTCGGTTTGGATGTGGATAATCGCGTTGGTATGAGTAGCTTGATTGTCAATCAGGCAACGTTGGAAGAGTGTATTCATAAATCGAAAGTGGAAAACTTGGATTTCATTACGGCAGGACCAATTCCGCCAAATCCTTCGGAACTTTTATTGAGTAAGCGTTTCCAAGAAATTGTAGCTGAACTCAAAGAGAGCTACGATGTGGTAATTATCGATAACCCTCCTGTAGGATTGGTGTCGGATGGAATTAAAAACTTGACGGATTCTGACATTCCAATCTATGTCTTCAAGTCGCATTATTCGAAGCGCGTGTTTGCCAATCGCGTGAAAGAGTTGTTTACAATGCAGCAACTCAAATCGTTGAATGTGATTTTGAATGGCGTGAAATCGAACAGATCGAGTGGTTACGGATATGGCTACGGTTATGGATATGGCTACGGTTACGGCTATTATGATAACGGTTACACGGAAGAGCCAGAAGCGAAAAGAAATAAATGGTATCAGCGAATTTTTAAGCGGAAATGACAATAACGAAAACAGAAATAGAAGGATTACTCATTTTGGAGCCAAGAGTCTTTAAGGATGATCGAGGACTCTTTTTCGAAAGTTTTAATGAAAAGCTCTTCGAGGCTGAAGCAGGAAATATTCGATTCGTTCAAGACAATCAATCTGTTTCGAAAAAAGGAGTTTTACGAGGATTGCATTTTCAAAATCCACCTCATGCACAGGGGAAATTGGTTAGAGTAGCGAAAGGAAGCGTGATTGATGTAGCTGTCGATATCCGTCGAGATTCGCCTACTTATGGAAAACATGTTGCCGTAGAGCTTTCAGCTGAAAACAACAAGCAATTTTGGATTCCTGCAGGGTTTGCTCACGGTTTTGTCGCCTTGGAAGATGATACTATTTTTTGCTATAAATGTACAGACTACTACGCGCCTGAATGCGAAGGAAGCCTTCTTTGGAACGATGAAACACTTAAAATTGATTGGGGAATTGAAACGCCTCTCGTATCTCCAAAGGATGAGGTAGCACCAACGTTTACTAATTTTGAGACATCTTTTTAGATGACATTGCTAACTATAAAAATACTATCCCTTATCGGTTTTGGACTCGGTGGAGTTCTCATGGCCTACGTTAGCAATATTTTGCTCTTAAATTTCTCGAAATCGTTAGGGATTCGTAATAAGAATGATGTAATTGTACGTTGGAGTCGCGAGTCAAAACCGTCACTGGGCGGTGTGAGTCTATTCATTGTTTTTGTGTTCGCAGCCATTGCATTTTCCATTGTATACGGTGAAACGAACATCTTTCAAAATCACAAATATGTAGGTCTATTTTTGGCCAGTTCCATTGCATTCGTAATGGGTTTGGCAGATGACGCGTACAATACAAAACCACTCATAAAGCTGGGTGTGCAAGTGCTCTGTGGAGTGTTGTTTGTGATAAGCGGCACTTACGTCATGTTATTCGAAAATATCTACATCGACGGTGCACTTACCGTGCTGTGGGTAATCATCATCATGAATTCCCTCAACATGCTCGACAATATGGATGGTATAACGGGAACGACATCATTTTTTATTCTCGTTTCTTGTTTATTGAGTAGCTGGATTATTCTAGGATTTAACATCAATATTTGGTCGGTTTCCTTAGTGAGCATACTCGGTGCTTTACTCGGTTTTCTCTCCTTAAACATTCATCCTTCGAAGTTGTTTATGGGCGATGCAGGATCGCAGTTTATCGGTGTGTTTGTGGCCTTCTTCGGACTAGAATTTTTGATCAATTCCGCGACGCATCTTGAACAACATTCTTGGCTCGGACTGTGCGTGGCCATTATCGCGTTTACACCAGCAGCGGTCGATACCTTAACAGTTGTGATTAATCGATTGAAACGCGGACAATCGCCTATGGTTGGAGGAAAAGATCATACAACGCATCATCTGGTATATGCGGGCTTAAGCGATCGAAAGGTATGGTATGTTTTCGTTGGAATTGGAGCGGGAGCAATGTTGATTTCGTTGTACATGGTCAGCTTGATCAAGGTAAATGTAGTCGGACCAATCTTGTTTTTTCTCGCTTACTTCGTGATCGTTTTTGTAATTCTCTATCGAAACACGATTAAATACAAACAGCCTCAGGGAAAATGAAGCAAGTTTGTTAATTTCGTAAGATGCGAAATTCTCTCTTTTTAATTCTTTCTTTTAGTTTATGGAGTACGCTTTTTTCATGTCAAAATGAAGCGGTTCAAACGGAGCAGGTAGCATCAGACTCAATTGAACGTCAAGGTGTCACTTATCCTGATCTCCCAAAGGAAATGACTTTGTTCGGAGAGAAAATCAAGCTCGATAATTTTGATGTGCGCGAGCGCCTAGACAAAGAGGTAATTGTAAATACATACTACCACAGTTCGACCATTCAAATTTTAAAGAAAGCGAACCGCTATTTCCCGATGATTGAGAAAATACTAGCGGAGGAAGGAATTCCTGAAGACATGAAGTACTTGTGTGTTATTGAAAGTGCACTTAACCAAGCAACAAGTCCTTCAGGAGCAAAAGGGTTCTGGCAATTCATGCCTGCTGCGGGAAAGGAAAATGGGCTGAAGATAAATAAGGAGGTAGATGAGCGATTCCATGTGGAAAAGAGCACGCGCGCTGCCTGTAGTTACTTAAAAACGTCCAGACGAAATTTTAGCAATTGGATTTTAGCTTCGGCATCATACAATTGTGGAATTGGTGGTTTAAAAAGAGTCATGAAAGAGCAAGGGGCAAAAGACTTTTTTGAGCTATACATGAACCGTGAAACAACGCGCTACGTATTTCGAATTATGGCCCTCAAAATATTGATGGAAAACCCTGCAGCTTATGGTTTCGACCCATCACAAATGGAATTGTACGAACCCATCAAAACACGAAAAATTACCGTATCGGAATCCATTAAGGATTTGGCTGATTGGGCAAAGGAACAAGGAAGCAATTTACGCATGCTTAAAGTGCTGAATCCGTGGCTAATCAGCAATAAATTGACCGTTTCCGAATCAACATACATCATCGAATTACCTGTAAAGTAATGGCAAAGGAAGATAAAGAATACATTGAGGTTTTTGGAGCGAGAGAGCACAACTTGAAGAATATTGATCTCAAAATTCCACGCAATGAACTCGTGGTATTCACGGGCTTAAGTGGTTCAGGGAAGTCGTCGCTGGCGTTCGATACCATTTTTGCGGAAGGTCAACGTCGATACATTGAAACGTTTTCATCCTACGCACGCCAGTTCTTGGGTGGATTGGAGCGTCCAGATGTGGATAAAATCGAGGGACTCAGTCCTGTGATTTCCATTGAGCAAAAAACGGTTTCACGATCACCGCGGTCAACGGTTGGAACAATCACAGAGATTTACGATTTCATGCGCTTGCTATTTGCGCGTGCGAGTACGGCCTATTCGTATGTTTCGGGAGAACCGATGGTGAAGTATTCAGACGATCAGATTGTGGATTTGATTATTGATCAATACGAAGGGAAAAAGGTGATTTTTCTCGCGCCGAAGATCAAAGGTCGAAAGGGACATTACCGCGAATTGTTCGAACAAATTTTGAAGCTCGGGTTTACAAAAGTTCGAGTGGATGGCGAGTTGAAGGATATCACAAAAGGAATGAAAGTGGATCGTTATAAGATTCATGACATCGATATCGTTGTTGACCGCCTCGCGATTTCTTCAAAGGATAGAAAACGCATTTACGATTCTGTGGTTACGGCAATGAAACACGGTTCGAAGGCGATGATGATCATGGATTTTGAAACAGAAGAAGTTCGCCATTTCAGCCGCATGTTGATGTGTCCAACGAGTGGAATCAGTTATCCAGAGCCTGAACCCAACCTATTTTCGTTCAACTCTCCATACGGTGCGTGCAAGTCATGCAGTGGTTTAGGGGAAGTTTCGGAAGTCGATTTAGACAAAATCATTCCCGATGATTCAATTTCGATTAAAAAAGGGGGAATTGCACCACTCGGATCGTACAAGCGAACATGGATTTTCGAAAAGTTGACGGCATTTTTGGAACAAGAAGGCTACAAGCTCGACACGCCTATCAAAGATATTGATGAAGAGGTGATGCAAGGGATTCTCTATGGAAATGAGGGAATGGAACGCTCAAATAAGAGCAACACACTTCGATTTGAGGGAATTATCAACTTTATTGGTCGACATTCCGAAGGAAGTTCTGCAGCTGTTCAGCGATGGGCACAAAGTTTCATGAACCGAAAAACCTGTCCAACATGTGAGGGAACTCGATTGAAGAAGGAAGCGCATTTCTTCAAAATTGGAGGGAAACATATTGGCGATTTGGCACAAATGGATATTGCGGATTTAAGTGAGTGGTTCGCCAATGTCGATCAGCATTTCTCAAAACAGCACAAGGTGATTTCTACGGAGATCATGAAAGAAATAAATGCGCGATTGGGCTTCATTGTGGAAGTGGGATTGACGTATTTGACACTTCACCGCTCGGCAAAAACACTTTCGGGTGGAGAGGCGCAACGAATTCGTTTGGCAACCCAAATTGGAAGTGAGTTGATGAATGTGTTGTACGTTCTAGATGAGCCATCCATTGGTTTGCACCAGCGTGATAATTCCCGATTGATTCGTTCGCTACAGCGCCTCCGTGATACGGGAAATTCGGTGATTGTAGTAGAACACGATAAAGAAATGATCGAAGCAGCAGACTTCGTGGTAGATATCGGTCCTGGAGCGGGAGTACATGGCGGCTCCATTGTGAACGCGGCTCCCATTGATAAATTGACCGAAAAGGATTCGTTGACAAATCAGTACTTGACGGGAACGCGAAAAATTGAAGTTCCAAAGGACAGAAGAAAAGGAAATGGGAAAAAATTGGTGCTCAAAGGAGCGTCGGGTAGAAATCTGCAAGATGTTAATCTGACAATTCCCTTGGGAACGTTTACCTGCATCACTGGGGTATCGGGAAGTGGAAAATCTTCTTTGATTAATCAGACCTTGTATCCAATTTTGTTGGCTGAAATCTACAATGGTGTCCGCAAACCGCTTCCGTACAAATCGATCAAGGGAATGGAGCATTTGGACAAGGTGATTGAAATCAATCAAAGTCCAATTGGGCGAACGCCGCGTTCCAACCCTGCAACATACACGAAGTTATTCGATGAAATTCGTTCCTTGTTTGCTTCATTGCCCGAAGCACAAATTCGCGGGTACAAAGCTGGACGATTCTCCTTCAACGTGAAAGGCGGACGTTGTGAAACCTGTAAAGGTGGAGGAATGAAGGTGATCGAGATGAACTTCTTGCCAGACGTACTTGTGGAGTGTGAAACGTGTAACGGACGACGTTACAATCGCGAAACCTTGGAAGTTCGGTACAAAGGAAAGTCCATCAGTGATGTTTTGGAAATGACGATCGCCGATGCTGAAAAGTTCTTTGAAAGTATTCCGAAAATTCACCGCATTTTATCGACGCTTGTCTCTGTAGGTTTGGGTTATGTGACGCTTGGACAGCCTTCCACAACGGTTTCCGGTGGAGAAGCGCAACGCATCAAATTGTCTTCTGAATTATCGAAACGAGGAACAGGAAACACCTTGTATATTTTGGATGAACCCTCCACAGGATTGCACTTCGAAGACATCAAAATGTTATTGGCAGTACTTCAGCGCTTGGTCGACGAAGGAAATACGGTGCTGGTGATAGAGCACAACTTAGACATTGTAAAAGTTGCCGATCACATCGTGGATATCGGTCCAGAAGGTGGAAAAGGCGGAGGAAAAATTGTCTGTGAAGGAACGCCCGAAGCGATTGTCAAAAAAGCCAAGGATGTTTCGCATACTGCGCGCTATCTCGCAGAGGAGTTATAGTGATTAGTGAGAGAACCAATCACTTTTATTGAGCGCATAATACACAGCGTCTTCATCATAAATACGAATGTCTTTTTCGTAGACGAAACCTAATTTTTTCATCAGTCCAGTAGAAGCAACGTTTTCAGGATTTGCAAGTGCAATGATTCGATCTAAACCGAGGTCATTGAATCCGAAATCCAAACTCGGCAGTGCTGCTTCGTACGAATAGCCCTTTCGCCAATATTTGCTCGAAATTCGATAGCCCAGGTCTACTTCGTCTAATTCTTCGATGTATTTTAAACCTGTAAATCCGATGTACTCTTGGGTAATTTTATCGATCATTGCGAAGCGTCCGAAACCATACTTCTCGTAATCACCAATGGGTGCTTTTTTGAGCATTTCGCGGTGTTCTTCAACCGTTCCCGTGTCAATACCTCCTAGGAATTTCATCACTTCCTCGTCTTGACTTAATCGCCAGCTTCCCTCAGCATCGTCCAAGGTGAAAGGGCGTAATATGAGTCGTTCTGTTTCAATGACTTTTTTCATGGCTAACGGATAGTATTATCGTAGCAAGATACTTGTTTGTATTGAAAACCAACGTATTCACGGTTTTGGAGGAAAGCGTACCATGGATATTCTTTTGTCGATGTAATATCATTCATTAAACGTGCTAGATCAATCCAAAAGAGCTCCTCTACATTATCGTATTTGTCCTTTATGTAGAAACCGATTTTGGTTGGAACAAATTCACCATTATCATCTCGATCCTCTTGAATACGCAATTCAACAAGTTGATCCAAGTTGATGCGATAAACCTCTGGTTCTTCGTACAGAATTGTGATGCTTCCATCGGCTTCTATACGAGAGAGCGGTTCGCCATATTCGTCAACAAGACAAACATCAGATTGAACGTAGATGGTAATGATGTGATTGCTCGTATCTAAATAGTCTTCGTACGTGATAAAGTTCGAGTCTATTTTCATCAGAGGAGATGGTGTCGAAGATTGATACCTTTGAAATGAGCACTGGCTATGAAATGGTAGAATCTTATGTTCGTGGCTCTTTTTGCGTATAGTTCTCAGGATACTTGTGGAAGGGGCGAACAAAACCCGATTTTCAGCAGAATTCTTTACCGAAATCCAACGCGTTTGAATGCATGCAGTATCCACTTGACTAAAGCCAGAATTTAGGAGGGAAATAAAAAAGACCAAAAACCAATAGTTCATTTCAGAAAGGTAGCTAATTCAAAAATAAACGTAACTAGTTCTTACTGCAGGGCATTTTCATTGTTGTTTTTCCGGTGTAGTATCGTCCTTTTAAGAAGTTATACCATTCCTGTTTTTCAGGCGATTCGATGTTTTTGTAGAAATCGTCCAAGTCAATTTTGAGTCGCTTGAGGTATTTCCCCAATTTGATGTCAAACTGAATAGACACAGCACGGAATTCACCAAAGTACTCATTGGTTTCTTCATTGTAGAGGCGCTCTTCGGTAATAATCATGCCGTTAATTGATCGTGTGTATACACTGTATTCTTTTGGATTTTCGAATAGGAAGGCTTCTGTTCCGTCTTCAAGTGTTGTTATTTTATAGGTTCCGTCCTCATTTTTTAGTGGAATGTCCGATTGAATAGAAAATGACATCAAATCCGTGTACACGCCAACCTCTGATCCGTCAGGATTGGTAATAGTCAGCAAATCCCCGTCGTCGTCGACGAGAGGAAGATCCGATTCATGCGTAACCGAGATTGGTTTTGGATGATAGAATTGCTGCGTCCCATCAGGTAGATTGCGCATCATTGTCGAGCCGTCAGGATTTTCTAACGATCCGTATTTGTGAGCATAAATCGTGTTTGGTTCGGGAAAAAGGACGGACATTCCGTGATCTGTAGTTACGATTGTCGATTTCCCTTTTCGGTTCGGTATGGGAACTACATCTAATTCTTCATCATTGATGGTTAGTTGTTGTTCGTCGAGTTGTCGTGCTAATTCTTGAACGAGGTTATTCATATCGCTAAATAACAAGGCGTTCAACTCTGTGTTTTCGACTAGAATCCATCGTTTTCCGACACAGTTCGTATCCGATTGAGAAAAAGTTCCAAAGGAAAAAGTAGTTGCCAGAAGCAAAATGAATAATGGTTGTGAAAGTGTCATTTGTATAGCTTTTTTATTGTCAATAGCAATATAATAACTGAAAACCAATACGTTACTTAATTTTCTCTTAAATCTTTGTTAAAAGTTGAAAGAAGCACTTTTCAGAAATTCTCGCTACAATGAGCTTCAGCATTTTCAAACTTGAATTTGTCTGACTGCATAAGTTAGATCATTGTGCTCATTGAACGCAGATGAAAAAAGATGTTTTGGGATGAGCACTTTATTTGACCCTACGAAAGTTCTGTGGTTTGAGCGCGATGCATTGAGCAGAGTCGAAATGGAGCCGAAGCCCACGACGACTCCATTCAACCTTCGTTTCAATCTATTCTTCAAACTTCTTGAACAACACCGATGCGATGTGTCCTCCAAACCCAAAGGTATTACTCATTCCGTAAGTCATTTCTTTTGGAACAGCTTTTCCGAGTGGGAAGTCGAAATTATCGGCAAAATCGGGTTCAATATCTGTTGTATTGATGGTAGGTGGAACCATTCCTTCTTTCAATGCCAAAACGGTAGCAATTCCTTCAATGGCTCCAGCCGCACCGAGCAAGTGTCCTGTCATGGATTTAGTCGCAGAGATCGACAATGATTTTCGTTTTCCAAATACGCGATCAGCTGCAATCAATTCGCTTTTATCTCCCAGTGGAGTAGACGTTGCGTGCATGTTTACGTAATCAATGTCTTCTGCAGTGATGCCTGCTTCTCGCATAGCTTCGTTCATTCCGAGCACGGCTCCATCTCCGTCAGGATGCGTTCCCGTTAAGTGGTAAGCATCGGCAGCCATTCCGCCACCAACAATTTCTCCGTAGATTGTCGCTCCACGTTTTTTGGCGTGTTCGTATTCTTCCAAAACGAGTGCTCCCGCTCCTTCGCCCATTACGAAACCATCACGATTCACGTCAAATGGTCGTGAGGCACTTTTCGGGTCGTCGTTGCGCATCGATAGCGCTCTTGCTGAGGCAAATCCTCCCATGGATGCTTCGGTAATTGCCGCTTCTGATCCTCCGCTGATAATCATATCTGCTTTGTCCCATTTGATGTAGTTGAACGCTTCAATTAATGCCGTGTTTGATGTTGCACAGGCCGAAACGGGACAGAAATTTACTCCGCGAAGTCCGTACTTAATAGAAATGATTCCAGCGGCTATATCCACCAAAATTCGAGGGATGAAGAAAGGAGTGAAGCGTGGTGTTCCATCTCCCTGAATGTATTCGGTCATTTGGTCGCCAAAGGTTTGAATTCCTCCGTTTCCAGATCCCCAAATCACTCCAATTCTGTCTTTGTTGAGTCCTTCAAAATCGATGTTGCCATTCGTTAATGCTTGATCTACGGCATGGAGTGCATAGAGCGAGAATGGATCGTATTGTCTGATTTCTTTGACATGAAAATGATCCTTCACGTCGAAATCTTTCAGTTCGCACGCAAATTGAGCGCGAAATTTTGAAGCGTCGAATTTGGTAATCGTACCAGCTCCGCTCACACCATCTTTTAAATTATTCCAAAATGTATCTATATCATTTCCGATGGGAGTTAATGCTCCCATTCCAGTAATTACAACTCTTCTCATGTTTGTCGTTTTGGTTTAGACCTATGTCCGTCTGATTAGTTCACCGACTTGGGTGCTAATGATTTCTTAGGTCTTTCTAAATTAATTTAGGGAAAGAAAATACGAGAATTTCATCTCAAAATGAAATCCTGCTGCAAATTGTTGTCGAATCGATTAAAGGAATCCGAGTTCCAATTTCGCTTCCTCACTCATCATGTCTTTGTCCCAAGGTGGGTCAAAAACGATGTTCACTTTCGCGTCATTTACATCTGGGTGTCCTTTCACTTTGTCTTCTACCTCTTTGGGCATCGACTCCGCAACAGGACAGTTTGGCGATGTTAATGTCATTTCGATGTCAACGTTATTGTTTGAATCGATTTTTACTTCGTAAATAAGACCTAATTCGTAGATATCGACGGGAATCTCAGGATCGTAAATCGTTTTGAGAATGTCGACAATTTTATTTTCTAATACGTTCATAGTTTCTTCTTAACTCGTTGCGGCGATCGCGCTCAATTTTAGTTTTTTGACCATACTCGCCAATCCATTTGATCGGGTTGGAGAGAGGTGTTCGTGCAGTCCAATTTCATCAATGAAACGAAGTTCGGCTGTTGCTACTTCCTTCGGGTCTTCATTGTTCAACACACGAATCAATAATCCAATAATTCCTTTGGTGATGATGGCATCTGAATCCGCAGTAAAACTCATTTTTCCATCCACTACGTCTGTGTGAAGCCATACGCGAGACTGACATCCTTCGATGAGTTTGTCGTCTGTTTTATTTTCATCCGAAATGATAGGAAGTTCTTTTCCGAGCTCAATGATGTACTCATATTTGTCCATCCAATCGTCATAGATTGCGAACTCGTCAATTATTTCTTGTTGTTTTTCGTCTAATGTCATCTGATTCGTTTCTTGTTTATTTACCACGTAACTGCGTACTAAGCAGAGTTGAAGTGGAATTTTTTACACTATCTCAACATATTTAAACTGCGTTCCAATGCTTTGATGAACACGTCAATTTCTTCTTTTGTATTGTAAAAGGCGAAAGATGCTCGAATGGTTCCAGGTATTTGGTAAAAATCCATCAAAGGTTGTGTACAATGATGTCCTGTTCGAACGGCAATTCCTTGTTTATCAAGCAGAGTTCCCACATCGAATGGGTGAATTCCATCTACCACAAATGAAACAACGCTTGTTTTTCGTTGAGCGGTTCCAACGATACGCATTCCTTCAAACTGAAGTAATTTTTCTTCGGCGTAGGCAGCCAGTTCCATTTCATGGGCGTGAATGGCGCTTAAGTCCATTTCAGAGAGGTAGGAAATCGCTGTTCCTAGACAAATTCCTCCCGAGATATTTGGTGTTCCTGCTTCAAACTTGTGTGGAAGCTCATTGTACGTCGTTTTTTCAAAGGTCACCTTTGCAATCATGTCTCCACCACCTTGGTAGGGAGGCATTTGATCCAAAATCTCTTTCTTTCCGTATAAAATTCCAACTCCTGTTGGACCGAAGACCTTGTGACCAGAAAAGGCGAAGAAGTCGCAATCGAGAGCTTGTACATCGACAGGAATGTGTTGTACACTTTGCGCACCGTCGATCATTACGTATCCACCAGCTGCATGTGTTTTTTTAATAATTTCTTCAATCGGGTTGATCGTTCCCAATGTATTTGAAATGTGTGTAACCGAAACGAGCTTGGTTTTATTCGAAAGTAAACGATCGAACTCATCCATCTTTAACTCACCCGATTCACTAATTGGAATCACTTTCAATATACAACCTTTGCGCTCACAAAGCATTTGCCATGGAACGATGTTGGAGTGGTGCTCCATTGCCGAGATGATAATTTCATCGCCTTCCGAAAAGAGTTCGCCTAAGCTGCTTGCAACTAGGTTGATCGAATCCGTTGTTCCTTTGGTGAACAAAACCTCTTCCGAAAGTGGAGCGTTGATGTATTCCTGAATAATTTTTCGTGCTTCTTCGTACTGCGATGTCGCGAGTTGACTTAAAAAATGCACGCCACGATGAATGTTCGAATTATTGTTGGTGTAATAGTCGTTAATTGCGTCAATTACAACTTGAGGTTTCTGCGAAGTTGCACCATTATCAAAGTAAACTAAATCCTTGCCATTTACGCTACGAAGCAGCGTTGGGAAGTCTTCGCGAATCTTCTGAACATCAAACGGAATCGAAATATCATCTCTTATCATACCGCAAAGATACGAAAAGCCTTTATTTGGAACGATTCTAAGTTAGTAATTTGAGTTACACAAGCATAACGAGCGATTCCTTGCTTTTGAAAATGAAAAAAGGCACCCAATTTGAGTGCCTTTGATGGAGATTTCACTTCCGTCTATTTGACTTTTTTTCCGTGTGCCTTATTGTTTTTTCTATGTTGGTGCGCATTTTCAAATTCTGATTTGTCGATTACACCATCAGCATTCGCATCCAATTGTTTGAACTTTTTGTCTGCATCAATAGGTTTACCATCTGGATGTTTCTCTTTGCGTTTGGCTTCCATCACTTCGTGATGCGCATCAAATTCGGCTCGACTTACGGTGCCGTTTCCATCGCTGTCAATCTTAGCGAAAAATTTATCAAGTCTTTCGGCTACTTTTTTTTTTCGTTCGGCTTGCGCTTCTTCAAATTCTGATTTTTCAATTGTACCATCGGAATTTCGGTCGAGCTTACTGAATTGTTTATCAACATCGATTTCCTTGCGCTCTTTTCCTTTTTCTTCTCGCTTTTTGTTGAATTTTTCCTTGGCGGCAATGAATTCCTCTTTAGTGACTTTTCCGTCAGCATTTGCGTCCATCATTTCGAATTTTTTATCTCCATGACGGTTATCGTTATTTTCTTGAGCGTTTACCATGCTTGCTGCGAGCAATCCCACTGCAACAAGTCCAAATTTTACGTTTTTCATGATTTTCCTTTTCTAGTTATTACTGTCTTTCTTATTTAGATGTCGTTCACTAGAAAAGGTTTAATTCACGAAGTCGCTTTTTTGAAATAAATCAGGAATTCTTTGTTTCCGTCACCCCCAAGTATCGGAGAATCAATGAGATCAACAAATGTTAAATTATTCATCTTTCCCAGTTGTTTGATGTTCTCGATTACCTTGGGATATAGTTTTTTGTCTTTTACGACTCCGCCTTTACCGATATTTTTCTTCCCAACTTCAAATTGAGGTTTTACCAAGGCAAACACAAAAGCATCTTCTTTGAGGAAGGTGTGAATAAAAGGAAATATTTTTTCGAGGGAGATGAAGGAAACATCGATAACACAGCCATCATTCATTTCGGGGATGAGTTTTGGAGTAAGTTCTCGAACATGCGTCTTTTCGAGATTTACAGTTCGCTCATCTGCCTCAATTTTAGGGTGCAATTGCTTGGTTCCAACATCGACGCAAAACACCTTCGCCGCATTTTTTGAGAGCAGTACTTCGGTAAATCCTCCAGTTGAGGCACCGATATCCATAAATGTTCCACCTTCAATTGTTGGATTCCATTTTTCGATGGCAGCCAGTAACTTGATTGCTCCACGGGATACCCACGGAATTTCTTCAGCTAACATTTCAATTTCGCAGTCGAGAGGAAAGCGCTTTCCCGTTTTGGTGATCAACTTTCCGTTTACTTTTACGCCTGTCTCTCGAATAATTTTTTCAGCGCGAACGCGTGTAGAAACAAGCTTGCGTTGAATTAGAATTTTATCTAATCGTTCTTCTTCCATGCGGCAAAGATAATTGAAACAGTTTTTTTTTAACAAGTCTGAAACACTTTGGATGTAATCTCTCCTCAAACTAAAACGCCATCTAAGGACTAAGAACTATATTTGCATTTTTATTGGAAATTGTGAAGACAGTTTATATTACGAGAAGAGAGACCTTCAATGCAGCGCACAAGTTGTGGCGAGAAGATTGGTCGGAAGAGAAGAATGCAGAAGTGTTCGGGAAGTGCAGCAATCGCAATTGGCACGGACACAATTTTACGATTTACGTAACGGTGAAGGGTGCTCCTAGTCCAGAAACAGGATTTGTTATCAACCTAAAAGATCTAAGTAAAATAGTTAAGGATGAAGTGGTTGAGCCGCTTGATCACAAAAACTTAAACTTGGATGTCCCATTTTTAGCAGGACAATTGGCATCAACAGAAAACATCGTGATTGCCGTTTGGGATCGCATGAAAGAACCAATAGCAAAAGCAGGAGGGGAGTTGTGCAAGATTAAATTGGTAGAAACGGAGAACAACTACGTTGAGTATTTCGGTGGAGCCGAACCGTTTTAAGCAATTTCTTCTCTTCGAAAGTACAAAGTGACTATGGCAGAATTTAAATACAACGACGAATTAACGGAAAATTTGAAAGGGCATTACGAAGAGGTGCTCA
Source organism: Flavobacteriales bacterium (assembly GCA_013373595.1). GTDB lineage: Bacteria > Bacteroidota > Bacteroidia > Flavobacteriales_D > Crocinitomicaceae > UBA4466. The sequence continues at coordinate 58,219 of JABXHO010000007.1, forward strand.
AAGGAATAGGAGAAGATCCGAAACGTGAGGGATTGCTCAAAACACCTGAGCGCGTAGCAAAGGCAATGCAATTTCTAACGAAAGGGTACGATCAGGATGCAGATGAAATCATCAAGCAAGCTATTTTCCACGAAGAATATTCGGAAATGGTGATTGTGAAGGATATTGAATTGTACTCTTTGTGCGAACATCACATGTTGCCGTTTTTTGGAAAAGCGCATGTGGCTTATATCCCGAATGGAAAAATTGTTGGATTGAGTAAAATTCCACGTGTAGTGGATACGTACGCACGCCGATTACAGGTTCAAGAACGTTTAACAATTGAGATACGCGACTGTATCCAACGAACGCTAGATCCGAAAGGAGTGGCCGTTGTGATTGAAGCTGAACACATGTGCATGCAAATGCGAGGAGTGCAAAAACAAAACTCATCCACAACCTCCAGCGCGTTTACAGGATTGTTCATGTCGAACGATTCTACGCGGAAAGAATTTATTAACTTAGTACAAGCAAAATTACATTAAGATGAATCAAATTTTAGATCAAGATCAAAGCTTCTCTCAGGAATTGAGTAGAGACTTTTTTAAGAGTGTATACTCTTATATGTTCGGAGCCTTGGCGGTTTCTGGAATTATCGCATACATGGCAGGAACGGAAGAATTTGTTTCCACATATTTTGTCAGTTTGACGGAAACAGGACCGAAGATGAACGCACTTTTTTATGTAGTTGCGTTTGCACCAGTTGGACTCGCACTTTTAATTCAAATGGCGTACCGTAGATTATCCATGGGAGTGCTCATGCTGGCATTTTTAGCCTATTCTGTTTTGATGGGGCTTTCCTTTAGTGTGATACTATTGGCTTATACAGCTCAATCAATTGCGGTTACTTTCTTTATTACAGCAGGAGCTTTCGGAGCGATGGCGGTTCTGGGATATACTACAAAGACTGACCTTACGAAGATGGGAAGCTTGTTATACATGGTATTCATAGGTATGTTCATCGCAAGTATCGCTAACTTTTTCATTGGAAGTGGTCCACTCGATTACGTGATCTCTATTTTAGGAGTGTTCGTTTTTACAGGGTTGACAGCATACTACATGCAAAAGTTGAAAGGAATGTCTCAAGATGTGTCATTGTCTGGTGTGGAACGAAACAAATTAGCACTTGTAGGAGGTTTATTGCTTTACATTATGTTCGTGAACCTTTTCATGTCTTTACTTCGTCTTCTCGGAAACGATTAATTGAACAAAAGAATTCGTAAAAATGCAGATCAGTTCCGATAACCGGAATGGTCTGCATTTTTTTGTTTGGGGGTACCGTTTCGTGTAACAATTTTTAGCACGTTGCCGAAATAGCGCGCCTCAATTTTCTTTATCTTTTATTGATTAAAATTGAGAGAAAATGCACGAAGGAATGTCTGTTGGAATTGGATTGTATTGGCCGCTGATGATTGGTGGTGCCACACTTTATTCTTCCTTTCCTGTTGATTTGGTGCTTTGGATCATGGTGGGAGCGTACGGTGCAATGGCCTTATTCGCTGTGGTCACCTTACCCGTAGAATTCGATGCTTCTCGTCGCGCTCTGGCGTGGATCAAAGACAGTGGAACGGCAACAGTCCAAGAGTATGAAATGTCGAAAGATGCCCTGAAGTGGGCGGCGATGACTTACGTTGTAGCGGCGTTGGCAGCGATTACATCTCTGGTGATTGTACTCGTTCAATTACTTGGAAGAAGAGATTAATCGTCTTTCCCTAGATGGTTTAACCAAAGTTGATTCTGTTCTTTTGTGAGGACATGAGGGAATTTATTTTGTCCGCCCATGCGTCCACATTTTTCCATGAATTCGTAGAATACACGAGTTGGAAGTACGCGTACTTTGGGTGATTTCAAAATGTGCTTTCGAACAGTTTCGTAATCGTCGTTTAGTTGTTTCAGCGATTCGTCGATTGTATGCGCTGCATTCGCGGTGCTGATCAATTTGTTTGCACCAATGTACCAATATTGCCGTTGTTCTTGTTTGTTTGAGTAGACGGTGAATTCCTCAATTGATGCATTTTCTTCTTTTGATAATAACTCGATTGCATGAATGAGGTTTGAGTCGGATAAATGTTCACCATGATCACTCAAATGAAAGGAAATGCGCCCCGTTATTTTGATTGTTCGCGATGCGATATCGGTGAATTCAATAGTGTCACCCAAAGAATACCTCCAAAGTCCTGAACAGGTCGATATGATCAAGGCATATGGCGTTCGTTCCTGCACCTGATCGATAGCGAGCGTTTGCACCTGATCCATTTGATTCGAAGAGAGCAAATCGAAGTATTTTTCTTCAACGAATTCATAAAACACACCATTGGAAAGCATGAGTTGCATTCCGCCTTTCAAAAAGTCTCGCTGATACGCAAAATATCCCTCGCTGGCTAAATAGGTGTTTTGATACACCATCGGTCGTCCAAAAAGTTGATCTAGTTTCTGTTTGTACGGTTTTAGGAAAATACCGCCATGACTGTACACGCGTAGATTAGGCCAAATTTCATGAATGTTTGCCAATTGGTAGCGCTCAATGATGCGTTCAAGGAGCTGTGAAACCCAGGATGGAACTCCGGCAATCACACCAATGTCCCAATTAGGCGCTTGCTCAATAATGGCTTCTACCTTCTTGTTCCAATCGGTCATTTTCGCAATACGTGCCGTGGGTTTGGTGAACGGTGTAAGTACAAAGGATTTGTTTTTGGCAAGAATTCCGCTCAAGTCTCCGTGATACGACTTGTTGACTTTCTTCAAATGAGTTGATCCGCCTACTATTAATGCATTGGATTCATAGAAAGAGGGAGGAAGCTGCAGTTCAGTGAGTCCTGAAACTTGTTGAATGGTCGTTTTGTGAAATTTCCGAAGCATTTTATCTGAAACGGGAATTTTCTTGCTTGTTCCAGCACTCGTGCCAGATGATAAGGCGAAATAGTTAATTCTACCCGGCCAAATAATGTCTTTTTTTCCTTGAATTGCCAAGTGCAGCCAATTGGTGTGAAAGTCTTCGTAATTGGTAATAGGCACGGACGATTTAAATTCAGAGATGAGTGCCGCATTTTTGTGCATTTCTTTGAACCCATGGGCAGCGCCAAAAGCGGTGTTTTTTGCTTTTTTGATGAGCTTGAATAGTGTTCGTTGCTGAATTTCATCTCGCTTTGCTTTCTTACGCTGACGCACATAACTAATTCGAGTGGTTTCCTTCAAGATACTTCCAATAAGTTCCATACTTAGTGATTTGAAAGCAAAGGTATTGTACCTGTTTAGCCTGAGAAGGAACAAAAGGTTATTGTTTCATGCCTTGTAGGTTATCAGAAAATGAAAATTACGGTTTGACTTGTTTTATTTTTTAGTTCGATCAATTACTACCGAAATATTTTTTCTACCTTTGGAAAAAAACACAAAGTCATGTCGGATAATTTTTTTGAAAGCTCAACAGCAGCGGTAGGAACGATCATAACAATTGTATTATTATCAGTTGTATTTGGAATCGTATTCTTCGGATAGACTACGCTAATTTTAAGACAATTATCCTGTCATTCCTTTGGAAAGATGGGATTTTTTTTTGCCCAAAATTAACATCATTTCATGCCGTTTAACTCCATATTTGCCTGGGTAATGAAGAAACGAATCCATCAGATTGATTTGTTTCGAAAGTATCCGATTGAAGTTCAGCAAGAGCTTTTTCTCCGGCATCTTGAGGCGGGAAAGCAAACGGAGTTCGGAAAAAAGCATGACTTTTCATCCATCGAATCATACAATGACTTTAAGTCCAAGGTGCCCCTTCAGGAATATAGTGACGTAAAACCGTGGATTGATCGTTTGATGGCAGGGGAACAAAATCTTCTCTGGCCAACAGAAACCAAATGGTTTGCGAAATCTTCTGGTACCACAACAGGGCGTAGCAAGTTTATTCCAGTTACGAAAGAATCGCTGGAAGACTGTCACTACAAAGGCGGAAAGGATTTGTTGGCGTTGTATTACGAGAATCATCCCAAGCGAAAATTATACAAGGGAAAACATTTGATAATTGGAGGAAGTGCTGAAATCAATCAGCTCAGTGATGACTCCTATTTTGGTGATTTGTCGGCCATTATTGTTAAGAATTTGCCGTGGTGGTGTGAGATTCGACGTACGCCAGCCAAAGAAATTGCGCTGATGTCCGAATGGACGGAAAAGATTGAAAAAATGGCTCAATCCACCATCAATCAAGATGTGTACATCATAGCGGGAGTTCCAAGTTGGACGATGGTTTTAGCCAATAGAGTGCTCGAAATCACAGGGAAATCAAACCTGAAGGAAGTGTGGCCAAACCTCGAATTATTCATGCATGGCGGAGTGAGTTTTGATCCGTATCGCGAACAGTTCAAACGACTGATTCCTGATCCTTCCATGAATTACGTAGAAACCTACAATGCTTCTGAAGGATTTTTTGGCATTCAAGATGAGGTCAATTCAAATGAGATGCTTTTGATGCTCGATTATGGAATTTTCTTCGAGTTTATTCCGATGTCCGACTTCAAAGGAACAGAATCTACGAAGGTCTTATCAATTTCAGAAGTGGAAACAGGCGTCAATTATGCGATGGTCATTTCAACAAACGCTGGATTGTGGCGATATATCATTGGTGACACCATCAAGTTTACTTCCTTGAAACCGTTCCGTTTCAAAATTACAGGAAGAACCAAAAGCTTTATCAACACATTTGGTGAAGAGCTAATTGAAGAGAATGCAACCGTTGCCATTGCTGAAGCGTGCAAACGAACCAATGCGGTAGTGCGCGATTTTACGGCTTGTCCTGTTTTTATGAATGGAGAAGAGCAGGGCGCACACGAGTGGTGTATCGAATTTATGAAGTCTCCCGATGAAATGGAGCGTTTCAAATTGATTTTAGACGAGGAACTACGCGCTGTGAATTCGGATTACGATGCCAAACGATACAATAATATGGTGTTGCTCGAGCCGAAGATTCATCTGATGGAAAAAGGAACATTTGATCGTTGGTTGGATTCAATTGGGAAATTGGGTGGACAGAATAAAGTGCCGCGTTTGTCGAATAGTCGAACAATTGTGGAACAAATATTGCGTTTAGATGATGCGCTTGATCTTCAAGTAAAGCCATCAGAAGTAGAAGAAGATGAAAAATAGGATTGCGATTTTGTGTATGCTGTTTATGGTTGTTGGGGCATCGGCTCAGGACATTCAGGAGACACGTCTGGTCGAAAAATCCAAGATGCCATTAGATTCTCTTGCCTATTGGAACATGGATGTGCTTGGAAATCATCTTATCTCCATCGATGGAACGATTTCAAAAATCGATTCTACAGGAAAAGTGCGCTATACACAAAGCATTCGAGCGTACGGAGAAACAGCCGCGATTGTAAGCATCAATACCATGAAATTGGTTCATTTTTCTGAGGAACAACAAACATTGTGTTTTTTGGATAATACCTTGTCTGCAACAGAAGATTGTCTTGAATTGGCAGATGAAGAGGTGATTAACGCCACGTTCGTGAGTGCATCTAGTCAACCTGATAAGATGTGGATTATGGATCAACTGAATTCGACGCTTTATCAATTGCCGATTATGGGAAATGATCCTACGCGACAAGTCGGAAACCTGAGTGGATTGCTCAATTTTAGCTCTGTCGACCAACTAAAAGAAGCGGGAAATCGATTGTACCTGCGCACATCTGAGGGGATTTTCGTATTGGATATTTACGGGTCACTTATCGAAGTAATTCGCAACGAAAATGTTGATTACTTTGATGCGAATGAATCCAGTTTATTTATTTTGAAAGATAACAAATTGGAAGTGCGAAACATACGTACAGGCGCTACACGCTCTATTTCCTTGCCCGTTTCGAATGTCTTTCAGGTGAAGGTTGTGAATGGCGCACTCTTCGTACGCACGCCAAAAAATGTTCATAAGTTTGAGTTGCAAATGCTCAAATAACCCTTGCCCGTTGCCGCAAAGTTCTTAATTTAGTCAGTCCGATCGGATGCCAGTCGGAATGAGTTACTAGAAAGAGAATAATCAATAAAAATTTGCGAATATGCATGTTGCAATAGCCGGAAATATAGGAGCTGGAAAAACAACGTTAACAAAGTTACTTGCCAAACATTATGGCTGGACAACTCACTTCGAAGATGTAGAACAGAATCCTTATTTGAATGATTTCTACGAAGACATGCAGCGTTGGTCATTCAACTTGCAAATTTATTACCTCAATAGCCGATTTACGCAGGTACAGGAAATCCAACAATCGGACAAAACAGTGATTCAGGATCGTACGATTTATGAAGATGCATTCATCTTTGCGCCCAACTTGCACTCGATGGGCTTGATGACGACGCGCGATTTTGAAAACTATTTCTCGCTCTTCAACTTGATGGACTCTTTCGTTTCATCTCCAGATTTATTGATCTATTTGCGTGCTAGCGTTCCAACCTTGGTGAATCAAATTCAAAGTAGAGGTCGTGATTATGAAGAAAGTATTCGATTGGATTACTTGAAGCGATTGAACGAGCGATACGAAGCTTGGATCTCGACCTACGACAAAGGAAAATTGTTGATTATCGATGTGGATAACAATAACTTCATGGAAAACCAGGAAGACCTCGGGAAGATCATCAACATGATTGATGCGGAAATCAACGGATTGTTTTAATCCACGGAAAAAGAAAATTTTATGAAAAGCATAGTTGTAACAGGGGCTGCCGGATTTATCGGAAGTTGCCTTGTCAGTCGATTGAATAAAGCGGGATATACCGATATCATCGTAGTAGACGATTTTTCCAAAACGGAGAAGGATGGAAACCTGGAAGGAAAAACCATCAAGATGAAAATTGGACGTAAGGACTTTATCGCTTGGCTTGCCGATTTTGGGGAGGAAGTGGATTTCATCTATCACATCGGAGCGCGTACAGATACGACTGAGTTTGACGTGTCGATTTTCAATGAACTCAATCTCAATTATTCAAAAGACCTGTGGAATCTTTGTGTGAAATTCAATATTCCTCTTGTATATGCTAGCTCTGCGGCAACGTATGGTTTGGGTGAATTCGGATACAAGGATGATCACGACGTAGTCGAAAAGTTGAAGCCATTGAATCCGTATGGAGACTCTAAAAACGACTTCGATAAATGGGTATTGAAACAAACGGAATTCCCTCCATTTTGGGCAGGGTTGAAATTTTTCAATGTTTACGGTCCCAACGAATTTCATAAAGGGCGAATGGCATCGGTCATTTTCCATGCCTTCAACCAGATTACAAAGACAGGGGGAATGAAATTGTTCCGATCGCACAATCCAGATTACAAAAATGGTGAGCAACTGCGTGATTTTGTCTACGTAAAAGACGTGGTAGAAGTGTGTCGTTACTTGATGGAATCTTCTCCTGAGTCGGGAATTTACAATCTTGGATCAGGAAAAGCACGTACTTTCCTCGATTTGACGAAAAACACCTTCCGTGCTATGGGAGAAGAAGAAAATATTTCCTTTGTCGATACACCAGAGGATATTCGCGATAAATATCAATACTTCACTGAAGCAGATATGTCTAAACTGATCAATTCTGGCTACGATATTCCGTTTCATACATTGGAGGAGGGCGTTGAAGATTACGTGAAAAACTATTTAATGACTGAAACGTATTACTAGGAATGGTTCAGCTGGATGCAGACAAAATCGTTGACACCATTAAGGTTTTAAAACTTCGAATTAACGATCGATTTCCAGATTCTGGTTTGGAAGAAGTCTGTCAGCAATTTCTAGATATCTCACGAAAAAGTAAGAAGAATGCCCAGTGGATTGCAAAACCAAATCTTGCAATTCGGATTTCTTCGTATGCGGCTATTGCCATTGCGGTTCTTGGAATTATTTACACCATTTCTTTTGTTGATTTTAGCATCAGGGACAATACTTTGGTAAACATCATGACCTTGCTCGAAGCGTTGATTAATGATGTTGTCTTGCTTGGAGCGGCGATCTTTTTTCTTGTCACCATTGAGGTGCGTGTGAAGCGAAAGCGAGCACTCGAGCGTCTGAATGAATTGCGCGTAATTGCACATGTAATCGACATGCATCAACTCACGAAAGATCCAAATGTCATCGGACGTTCCAACTTGAATACACGACATTCGCCGAAGCGAATCTTGACAAAATATGAGTTAGAACGCTACCTGGATTATTGCTCTGAATTGATGTCGCTCATTTCTAAAGTGGCAATTTTGTATGCACAAAGTTTACCCGATGAGGTGATCGTTCATGCGGTAAATGAAGTGGAGGAGCTAACGAGTGGTTTGAGTCGTAAGATTTATCAGAAATTGATGATTTTGGATCGAATGAATGGTGGGGATGCGTTGAAAACGGATTCGTAATTTCGCAATATTGCGAAA
>JABXHO010000150.1 GCA_013373595.1 Flavobacteriales bacterium
GAAAAGCATCACACAATTACTAGCAAACACTGACTCTTGTCAGTATCTCGAAGAGATTTAGAAAAATGCATTGGTAGTTCAGTTGGTTAGAATACTTGCCTGTCACGCAAGGGGTCGCGGGTTCGAGTCCCGTCCAGACCGCAAACTGTTTAAAGTAGAAAATAAGCCTGTATGGCTGCAGGACTAGAAAACGTCAAGGAGTATCAATTTCCTTGGCGTTTTTGTTTTTTAGGAGGTTGTTTTTTTCGATTTGCCAGTTTTTCAGTTTGAAACGAAAAAATGGGCTTACCATACTTAGCAAGCCCCACTAGTAAAGAGTTTGGACCGACAAAGAATATTATTCTCTAATATCCGTAAGCGTCAGGAAGATTCTAAGTAAATTAACTTGAACTCGTATACAATAACCATACATCATCCATATTAGAAGTATGTTGAGTTAACGTCGATTCTACTAAATCTTCTCCCTGTCTGACAAATGCTTTTTCTACGAATGCGCTATTTACATCAATAGATCCGCGAAGTTTATATGGTATTTGATGTGAATCCAAACTAGGATAATCCGAGGTAATAACGTTATTGTTCGCATCATCGATATACCGTTGCCACTCCAATGGAAAATCGTGTTTCCAAGACATCAAAAGGTGAGTTTGACTTGAAGGAGTATTCACTTCGTTTATTGTTTCGATTGTCGCAGAATCATTTTCCGCGTAATACCTAACATGCAGGATTACGTCTGACATCGTCGTTAGATCAAACTCAGAATTTTCATCCAACATTAACTCCCAAGTTTGGTTATTCTTTAATTCAAGGTATTCAAACGGCATATATTTCGCCTGTGAAAAATTAGGTTCGAATACCCCCATATCATTCACTCCTGTCGAAGTAATGAATTCTTCTCCTCCTTCTACTCGAAGTTTAACATTAGTAGATACATATGGTCCTGTGACACACGGGATAGATATGCCTAAACTCTTTATTCGAATGTTTCCTGTATTTCTGCTTTGGAAAATCATCTGTAGTAGTTCTGTTTCCAGTTCAAACTTGCAGTACTTATGATGAGTCAGGTTCACAAGAGCTCCTGGATCTAATAACTTCAACGAAATATCCTTGGATAACTCAAACTTTCGAGTGTCATGCTTTATGTAGGCATTATCCAACTCTTTAAGTTGCATACTCAATCGCTCTCCCGCTAAGAGTCCTTTTTGAGAACTATCAAAATGACCAAAATCAATAACTGACAGATCAACATTTAGTTCTTTACTCGCAGCTCTTTGGGCCTGTTTTGCCATCTCATAAGCTAACTTGTACCCCCTGTAATGCAACTTCATGAGTTCTCCACTCATCCAAGAGTATAGTTTGAGATTAGTGAATTTACTCTTCACAAAATCAAACATTTCTTTGCTTTGTTCTATTTGCAATTCATGATTTTCTAAATCTTTCTCTGCTATAGCAATTCTTAGTTCAGCTGATAAAATTGTTTTTTCTACTTGTTTCAACTCTTCTTTGGCAATTTTAATTTGAAAGTTCCACTCTTTCTCTCTCCATTCGTAACTAGCAGTAGTTGAAGACAATGAAGCTCTATTACGAGAGATTGACCCCAACACTCCCGCTGTGAGTGCCCCTGACTGTAAAGCCTTATAAAACTTATCTCCACCTGTTACCTTAGAACCAGCTGCCGTTGGAGCTGCTAAAAATAGGTCAGGAACAGCGACCATCAAACCAGATACTCCGCTAAGGGCTTGTTCAATGTACATATATATTTCCGAGGTTTTCGTTTGTTTTTGAGCAGCTATTTCACTCTCATTCATAAATTCCCTTCCCTCGTATTCCTCGAGTCTTATCTCTATCAATTTTTTACTGTGTTTAGCCGACTCTAATCCCAGTTTAGCCTCTTCAATTGACATTTTCTTGAGATTTCGAGTAGCCTTTAAGATATTCTGCTCATGCAACTGTCTTAGTTGACTTAATTCCTCAGCATCTTTTTTCTCCAATGCAGATAACAGAGCAGCACCAAGCGCCTTCACCTCACTTGTAAACTCGTTAGCCTTTTGTAAAAGATGACCATATCTATAATGAGGCGATGGTTGAGCTAAATCTTGCAGCACTTCTCCTATATCAATTCCCATTGCCCTCGCTCTTACTAACAATGCAGGATCAATTGGAGGCTGAAACAGTGGTAATTCTCTAACCTGACCGTCAATATTCATACAATGACGAATTTTGAATAATCGATCCTCTGTTCTATCCCATAACTCTTGTAGTTTAGGATTGTCTGGGATGCAGAATAATAAATCTGGTAATTGATAACGTTCACTACTTGAGTCTTGACAACAAATCATCGGATCAACCCCTGGGATTTCATTTTCGACATTCAAAACAGCATTCGAAAATGCATCGACAGCTCCGAGGTCAGCAAAAGAATCCGTGATTGTACCCGAAGGTTTTTCGATTACTTGAGGTCTATTACCTAATATTTCAGCCGCGAGAACATACAAGTTACTCGCTTCATTGATCGACTCGATGCTATCTTGTCTAAATAGTGAATCTCCCCATTCGATCAATATATCAACATATTCACACACTGTCCAAAGCATGTACGCTCTATGACGCATTTCAGCTATTCCGTGTGGATTGAATGGATCATTTCGCCACTTCTCTATCTGCGCCTTCAGCTCTGCTCTTTTTCTAGCTTGTTCAGAATTCAATCCGGTTGCTCCTAATAAATGAAGTAAGCTCTGAATAGAATCCTGACTTACATCCTTAACAAAGGGCTTTAGCATCCAAAAACGTTGATCCTGTAGATGCACGTCACGATTGGTCGGATCAAAGATGAATGATATCCAATTAATCGCATCTGCAAATTGAGCGTTACTCTTCAATTGTCTCGCTATTAAAGAAGGTGCATGAAAGAAGATTTCCCAATTATATTTCTGATAAGCACCAAAGTAATTAAAGTCGAACTCATCTATCGGATATGGTCGTTCTATGTATCCCCCCACTGGTTGATACTCATTTCTAAAGTAATTTACGATTTGTTGCTGTCGTCTCAGTTGAAAATTCTGATTTTTTGATGCCAACAGACCCTTTATCCCAAACTGATTGAATTCGGCTAACATTAAACACGCGTACGGATGCTCATGAGCTTGCACGATGTATTTGTTTTTTTGTTGTTCGTAGTGATATGGTAAATAATAACCATTCCGTGAAGTCCGTATCAAACTGCATTTTTTTTCAACTTCCCTATTGAAGAATAAGGTATGTTTCGAATCAACTAGGAAAAATGGAGAATCCCAAATAGCATGTTGATTTTGAGCTGAGTACGTAATAAACGAATCATCAGTATGCCTTCTCAGAATTTGATAATAACCACCGTTCTTAACCTTTTGATGTTTAACATGTACTCCTCGTCCAACCCCATGCCCACCATCCGGTCGATCATATCCAATTTTGAATTGCATGTTATGAGGTATGGTATTATGTGGGCGTGCTAAAAAGCGATCTTGTTCTCCTTGTGGATAAACCTTAGGGGGAATCAATTCAGAAGCACCTGTACAGGAATGAATCAAAAAGCTATCTTCCTCATTATAGTCTGAATACCCAAGTGAGTATTGATCCCAACCTTCATGGCGACCTCTGGCAACATGAATAATTAAACCTCCATCCGTAAGTTTTTCAGGCCAGAAGTAGAACTTCTTCATATCCATACTGGCATGAGTAAATAGAACTCCATTTTCTTCGTAGAATCCATTTACTGTGCCACCATTATAAGTCTGCCAAGACAATCCGAAACCATGTCCGAGCTTTCTTTCAACGCTGTTGAAAACACCAGGTCCAGTTAATCTTCCTGCAAAGACTGATTTATCAATGATCTTCTTCGGACTCCATTGACCGAATTCCAGTTTAGAAAAACACAGTTTTATTTCGTAATATGGTGCGTTCTGCTCTTCTCCATCAATTATCGTCTTTATCTTTCTGTGCTCCTGTGGTATGAATATTGGCCAATACACGTGCAGCCTTCTGTTTTGGAATACAGGAATAATATGTTCACCTTCAATATCTAGCTCTAGTTTCTCCCACGGCGTCCAATAATTGTCAGGTTCTCTTCGTCTGTAGAAATATTCGCGAGGTGTGTCAAAAGTACTTCCAAAGACATGTATTGTGTCCTCCACATTGTCCTCTTCAGTCTCGACATACATTCCACGTATATCTAACCGAGCTACCCGATTAAGATTGCTCAAATAACGCTGCATTGCTTTTTCCGCATTCTCGTCATTAATCTCATCTTGTAATAAGGAATCTTCCAATTCTTCAAAGAACTCACTTTTATCTAACCGAAGAGTTGGATCTATCCAGTTCTCAGGGTAAAGGAATACCTTTCTATTCGCTTCCCAAACCCGATAGTTTTTACGCCACTCCCATTCCAGCTTATTATCTTCCGTTGGACAAAGATGCTGTTCCAACCCTATCATTGCACGATGCATAAGCATTTGCATTCCAGAAATTGCCAATTTCGTGCGAGATGTTTTCATACAAGCTTCCATTTCTGGATCTAATAGGAAATAAGCGTATATCGCATTTTCATTTATGAATGTCTCCCCGCCAACTTCATTAGAGATATAGTAATTTACCAGAGCATTTCTTAGATTGACACGAACTCTATTATGAACGGAAGTATTCATTTTGATCCAATCATTTTCTGAGTTGAGGGCTTCTAGTCTACCAGCTAATAAATCAACGTTTTCGGCTATTGAATTCTCACTATGACTTCCTGTAAAAGGAGCATCTAGCCAAACCAACTTCCAAACTTCATTTATCGAAGCTGATAGCGTCCTGTGGTACTCAAAAATATGAACAGCCTTTCGAAGAATTTTCACTAAATCATTTTCACGCGTTACCGAGAAAGCTTTAGCAAATAATTCTTTAAACTGATCTTCAGTTATCACCTCATTCCATCCATTTGACAGCAACGAATAAAATTCGGAAGCTCTTGTATTCGCAGAGGTGAGATCAGAGATTGGATTCACGTCAATAGCCAGAACCTGATCATAATAATCTTCAATACTAATCCCGATAGAAGCAACTTGATCTGTAAATTCTTTACACCAGAAAATTTTGTGAAGCGTAGCAGGCAGAGTATTAGCAAATGAAGTAGAAATCCATTCAAAATTGCTTGTATTTAAGCTTGATGTCTGACTTAAAACACTTTCCAGAAATGCGTCATTCATTCCTAGTTTATCCTTAATAATAGTCACGCGTAACAATGACCTATAGAAAACAGCAAAAACTTCGCTACTACTATTTACTGGATTATTCCAATCCACCCAGAGCTCAGGATTCACAAAATTCTGTACCCAGGATGTGAAGTCTGAAGAGGGAACGATCGTATCAATAATTGCTTGACTAAGTTGTAATTCATTACTTACACTTAACCCTACAACTGATTTCAAATCATTGAGGTATTGATCCTCCCGAGTACTTAATTGAAGAGTGAGTTCATTCTTTGTACTCGTAAGACCATCTAATTCCTCTTGTTGTTCTGGACTTAATGAAGTTAACGCGTTAAGAGCGTCAATATCAACTTGTGTTTCATCAATAGAATCTTTTAAATCGATTATAGACTGATGTTGAAGCACGAATCCATTAATCAGAGATTTTAAATTCTCGCACATTGCATTCCACCCAGAGATGATTGGGTCAGAAATACTGGACCCTAAACTTACAGGAGCCGAAGTGATGTCGATACCCCAGGAGTTGTTGAACTGAATCATTGAGATCAGTTCTTCTGGACTAACGTTTAACTTCTTAATCTTATCGCAAAGAATAAGGAATTCTAATACCTTTTTTGGTGTGTCCAACTCAGAAGATATTGGAGCAAATAATTCATCAACAAGTTTATTCGTGTTTGACTCGTCGAAACCAGATAAACGACTCAGCAATGCTCTTTTTTCTGTTTCTAGACTATTATTCCATAAAGTAATAAGTGCCGAAGAATCCACTTGAGTTCGATTAGACAGCTCAATAAGACCTGCAAGTTTTATGAGAAAACTTGTATTCAAGTCTCCACCTCCGAGATACTCAATGGCTTGGTCCAAAACGCCTATTTCTAACCCCGTTTTCGTTCTCAACAACTCAAAACGCATCAGACGATCTGCGACATCTCCGAAACCTGTAATGCTCATTTTTGATACATCACAAGGATAATTCGAATCCTCAATAACCGAAACACTATCCGACTGAAGAATAAATTTCACTTCGAGAAGTTCCTTCAAGACTTTCAACGATACCTTGGTCGATTTCAACACTTCAGCAACATAGTCTGGCTCATTAACAAGTCCGTAGTAATCCTTCCAGAAATTTGCTCCAGAATGACTAATGGTCAGTACGTTCCAATTAGGGAACTTAATCGTACCGTTATCCAAGTAACTTAATAAATTAAGCCTCGCATTTGCCCAGAATTTGGTATCAAACTCCTGACCTATCAGCGAAAAGTCATTCACCAAATCTGGATAAGAAATGCTTAACTCTTCTAGGTAGCTTTGGGCTAGGTCAGCGTCGCGATCATATGGCAAGGTCCATGGATATTTAACTTCTCTCAATTTATCTTTAGCCCCATCAAATGCAAGATGATTGATGTGATCAGGTTCCATTATTAATTTATCGGAATCCCAGGTTGTTTGTAAATCTCTTAATTGAGATTCGTTAGGAACATTACCTTCCAAGTGGGTTAACAATACTTCATTCACCAAATCGATGTAGGGTAAAACCGTATTCGTGTTTTTACAATTTAATTGGATGTACTTTATGTCAGGTCGTCTTCGATCCAATTCAGTAAAACCGTTTTCATTGGTTTGTTGACATACCACATCGCTTTTTAACCATTGGAGCATATCTGTTAAATAAGCAGCTGGACTATACACTGACTGACAATGCTTGCAACTGCATCTATCCAAACTTCCAAAAAGTGTTTCCATGTTTGGAAGATTCAAGTCTGTAGAAATGGCAGATGTTCGGTTTTCATTTCTTAATGCCAAGGGCAAAAGAGCATCCCTTTTTTCGTATTTCACGTAGTTAAGCACGATGTCTTTCGAAGTGTGATAGTAAGCCTCTGCTCTACACCAAATCCCTTTGATTTCCCAATCCTGAAAATCATGTTTTCTCATTTTTCGAGCAAACTCAAATTTACCCAGACGGACAATTTTCATTCCTGAAGTCAAATCTTCCTTGAGCAGAGCCGCTGCGTGATGTAAATTTTCAACTCCTCCTGATAGTTTTATACTGCGTTGAAGTTCTTGAAGGTGTTTATAGTCTTTCTCTGAAATTTTCTCTGGTGCTCTATCTTCTGGATTGATGGAAAAGTGACGACTAACCGCCTGATTTTGAATATCGAAGTCCGGATTCCTTCTCAATACTCTTTTAAAATCTCGTTTGTAGGGTAGTTCGCTTTGGTCTATTTGTGTTACCAATTTTTCTGTAGGAAATTGATTACTCAAGGTCCTTACAAGATCGGAAGCAAATGCTTGTACAGGATCTTCAAGGTCATCGTATTCAGTGGGATATCTTATAGAACCCTCGAGTGAATTTATTTCGTTCAACCATTCTTCCTGCGAATAACTGATTAAGGTAGTTTTGTTCCAATTGGATTCCATTAAGTTTGGAACAATTCGAGCCAACAAGGGAGTGAAGGATTTGGTATACCTATCCCATTCCATGATTCCCATCAACTCTTCACGAGCTAAAAAACTCCTCTTTTTGGAAACCTTTTTGTTCTCCAATGCCAAGAGCTTCAAAATTGGGCCTGAGTTTTCTTGTTCGTCTAACAAAACGGACAATCCTCCGGCGTCCAGAACTTGATTCAATAACTGATTCTTAGCGTAAAAATCCAATGATGACAGATGAATTAGCTTAGCGTCGTGATTTAGTCCATCATATTCACTATTAAATAACAAGCAATCTCTGAGATGCGTGAGTCCTGCAGAAGCGGACTGAATGTCCTCTTCAGAAAATTCAATTTCTTTATTCTCCACTGCACGTGCGAGTTCTTCCTTAAATTGGTTTTCCGAGCGAGTCAGTATTCTGGCTAAGTTTATTTCTTGATTAAAAGTTGAATCAACAAAAGGATAAAAAATAGGTGCGAGTGATGGTTTCTGTGATTCTTTAAGAATCGATACGTTTTCTTTAAGGTTGGCATCACTGAGACTTGTCTTTAAGGAACAACTATGTAATAGCTCTTCAATCTCATCGCTAAAACGATAAGCATTCATCCATTTTCGAATGTCATTTATATCGACACAACTTAAACAGGTTAGCTCCTGAATATCCTTCTGGGTCAGGTTTTGAGGCTTTTCTCGACCAAGCAGTGACTTAAGCTCTTGATCTATATGATCAAACTCGACAATAAAGTCTTTAGAATTGTATTGGAATGTAACGTGGAATTCTTCTTTTGGGCAGTACGGACCACTTTGTGCTACAAGAATTTCTTCTTTTCTTTCATGAAGCTTGTAAAGTTCTAACCAAATCGTAAAATTCGAATCTAATTCTGACTCTATTCTGGTTGAAAAACTTCCATCTGGCTCTATTAAAACCTCCTTGATCAAACTTCTATTCGTTTGTAGCGGTTTTCTCCACACTCTAATTGTAAACCTTTCAAAGGTCTTAAGACCTTTATTCCTAGATACTCCTCGGACTACACCTTTTATATTCATTTTCATAATTTACTTTTTATTTTATTTAGTCATGGCCAACAATTCATGGGGTAACGATTTGGTTAATCTGGGGCTCTAAATTATTGGACGGATAAGTACTTTTTAATTTTTTCTTCATCCTTCTTAAGAAGTTTGCTGGCAAATCGAAACCAATATTTGGTCTCGTGTATATCCCTGAATGCTTAAGACTTTTGCGAACAGCCGATGTACACTGAAGTCCGAATTTCCAAATACTGTAGTTAGGCAAATCCCTGTAGAGATTATCCCAGTATTCGATCAATTTATTTTTTTCACCTTGTGTAACCTTTATTTCAATTGTCCAAACTTCCTGATCTGTTGGCAAATCAGAAGTCAAAAAATCTGAATAGTCATAATCGTCCAAAATTTTCAATTCATCATTTTCCACTTTTCCCATTAAAATATCTGGATTCCTATTTTCCCTACCTCCATCGTTCCATGGCGCACCTTTAGTGTTTGGAAAACCTGCACCTTTAACTCTATACCCACCATTCTTTCTCTGTGTTACCGCAGGACCAAAATCATAAAATTCACCGTCAATGGCGATGGCAGTGTGTCCTCCCAAGCCCATACGACTCAGCTTAGATTCATCATTTGGATTAGGTAATTCCACGATTATTGTAACCGTAGAATAAAACTTCATCATTTCAGGTGAAAAAAGTGAATCCACTCGCAGATTAGGAATACGTGCATCTTGCATCGGAGTCATTTGAATTATTTCCCTATGGGGATGCCTTTTCAAAGTATCTTCTGATGAACCTCTTCCAATATTAATTTCTGAACCTATTTGTAATTTTTTCCAATCCAAATTAGGATTCCATTCCTTCAATTCTTCAACCGTAATGGTCCTTCCAAAAAGTTCTTGGCTTCTGGATGCTATACTTACATACGTATCTCCCTTTTCAATGGTATATTTATCGGTTTGACTCTGCATACCATTCTCATCACTCAACATCACAGGACTACTCAAACTGTATTGGTATAAACAAGGGCCATCGACCATACCTGCTGGGTCGGCGGATAACCAACGTCCTAACCAAGGAAGGTAATATCTAGCAGAGTGATAAGAAAGTCCACTTTCTTCATCTCGTTCTTTGCCGGTATAGCGGTATTGTTTTTGGCTAATACCACTATTACGCCAATAAAAGGAAGTAGTTCCATAAGGGTGGTATTCTTCGTATGATATTATACTTCCTGAATAATCCAGCTCTATCCCCACCGACCCTAAATGATTACTCAACTGAAATCTGTAAATAGAATAATTCAATTGAGAATTAATAGAAGTATCTTTAGTTAGTGTTTCGACAATACACACTTTTCCTATATCATCTGAAATGTGCAGAGTACTTCGTTCTTTTGTTACTTGATTCGTATTGTTGTTTATCTCTCTGTATACTTCGTAACTACCCAAGTAGATTCTTTCTCTTCGCGTACCGTCTAGTATTATTACTTTTCGTATACGTTCTCCACCTTGATCGTATCGATAATGAGCTTTTTTACTCGCACCGAAATCCATAAATGTGGGTTGGTTCTCGAAGTTCCATTGAATCGGAGTTATGTGATTGCTCAATTGCTCTATGTTTCCAGCAGGGTCGTAAGAATAGGTTGTAGTATTACCATTTCCTATTTGGGTACTTACCATCCGATTGGTTTGGTTTTGATAAGTATAATATCTTGTAAAACTTGTTGTAGGAGCTCCATTGTGTTTCCATTCCTCGATATTTCCTACTTTATCGTAGGTGTATTTTTGAGTATATGATTGCAGCGCATTTGTGTCATTTGGAGCTGCATTGTTATATGGTATTGCCCCCTGTTTAGCTAATGGTGTTTGGAGTTGCTCCCCAGTGTTTTGACCAATATGTTCACGTCCCTTTGCTTCAATCAATCGGTTTAATCCGTCATATACAAACTTTTGTTTCGGTTGAACTACCTGGTTCGCGAAAAATATCGTTTGCTGGGCCTTATCGAATAGTTCTACGATATTCCCGACTGCATCGTAGGTGTAATCAACGTTTTGAATGATATCTCCATTTAAATGTGCGTCTTTTTGAGAATGAATATTCGTTAAACGATAGCTCAAAGAATCATAAGAATATTTGGTTCGCACATTGTTACCATAAAGAATGGAGAGCCGTTGTCCTTTTTCGTTGTAAGTTATTTTTTCTACTTGTATAGTCTCAGCTTGTCCTGCAATCTTACTCCTTACAGATAGCAACGTACCACCCTCGTCGTACTCATTCTTTGTGATACTTCCGTCTGGTGCTGTGCTTTCAATCGGTCTTCCAAGCGCATCATATTTTACTACTATCGCAAACGATTCAGATGTTAAAGGAAGATTAGGTGTTTGGCTCGTCAGGTCGGTCCAATTTCCTTCTTCGAGGTAATTATCAAAAATGGAACGAGAACTCATCAAGGGGGAGCCTTTGAAATCATACTCCAACACTTCCAAAACGCCTGCCTGATCGTAGCTTTTCCAAACCTGCCCTCTCATATTATGAGTTTCGGGTGTCACAGAAAATTCTTCTCCATAGATGGTCGCTTCTTTTATGATCTCACTCGTTGAATTCAATTCTAGTAACCATAAATATTTCGCTCTTCGGAATTGATCGTATTCCATTCGAGTTCGGTGTCCGTTTGGAATCCAAGTCAGAGCGGGTTGATTATCAATGCTCATTATGGAATAGGTTGTCCCCGCATCGTTACTTATGATTTTTAGCGGCCTGCCGACCAAATCATAGATCGTATCAGAGGCTAAGTTTCCATTCGCATCAATCACTTGTAACTGATTTCCAACAGTATCAAGAATAACTCGCGTGTCGCTTTGATTTCCCAAGTTATTAGTCCTAGTGACGACTGTTCTGCCCAATACATCGGTGATTTGCATGTTAGGAGTGTCTGCATGAGCGGCACTTTTCACCGCAGCTTTATATTTTGGATCGGAACTCGGTAAGACTATTCTTTCCACATACCATTTGCTGTCTAAAATAGTATCATTCGCATCGAAATTTTTCGACATCCATGGTGAGAATTCCTCTTTGGTATACGTTCCATCTGGCATATCCGTTCTGTGTACTCTACCGATAGGATCGTAATGAATAAACGGTGAGACTCCCCATTCAATAATGTGTTCTTCTTTTTCGTATTCTTTTGTTGTGCTGAAGTAAGGTTCGAATTGTTTTACTGCCTGACCTTTGTTATCATAAACAGTTCGACCGCTGGAAAGCCAACGAGGGTCTGAAACTAACTCCGTGTGCAAATCGCCATTTACGTCAACATATTTTGCTTCACCAGGCGCTACTTTCGCTTTGTTTTGCAGTTCTCTGCCAAAACCATCACTGTAAACTCTGGATTCCATCCAACGGCTTTCAAGTCCAACGCCTAAGTCTTTGTGATGGGTTTCTCTTGTGTACGAATGCACAAAGTTCGGTAAACCATCTTCATAAAAGCGTTTGTGATTATACTCGATAACACTTGTTTCAGTGTCCGATTCCGTAAAACTCGCTCTTGGATTTATTCCCATTTCATCACCTTCACCATTTCTCCCTTTTACAACTGTTCGTATCACTCTTCCAAAATCGTCATATGCAACTTCTTGTTTGTTTCCGTTGGGATCAGTAATGGATAAGGGTTTTAAAATTCGATAATCGTACTGTGCTGTAACTTCGTTCCCTAACGGATCAATCACCTTGATTGGGAGTAGACCTATATCATCAAATATAACCTCGCTCAAGTTACCCCAGGCATCGGTTGCTTTCGTGGTTGTATAAAAGTTATTAGGGTCAAACTGCACGAAACCTCCCTTAACCCACCAACCGGGTTCGTTATCATGTATTTCATCCAAATAGTTCTCATCAGTTAAATGTTGTTCCCATTCGGCCTGAGTGAGTTTTCCAGAATAGGCTTGACTTAATAGCTCATCCGTAAAAATGAGTTGATATGAGCCATATGTAAGTAGAAGTGATTGAACTTCTCCAAAATTCAATCGAGAAGGGACTAGATTGTCAGCCTGATTATCAGCATCCCCTCTAAAATAATTCACTTGTGCAGAAAGCAGTTTTTTTGGAGCTGTCGAAATATCGTTAAGTAAAATCTCTCTTTTAAAGAAAGGAGGAAAGGCTTGTGTTTGGCTTAAGCTCTCAATTTCATAGACTTTTGTCGAAAGCGGAACACCTTTGGTATACCAATCAACGTTCAATTCTGATTGATTGAACACTTTGTTTTCCGTGAAGATTATTTTCGTTTCGTACTGTTCAGGAATTGAATCTGCCGAAGTCAATAAACGTGGATAGGTAATAGAAACGGATTTGATAGCGTTGCCAAAATCATCAATTTCTAACGTTATTTCATGCGAAAGTCGAGGATCTTTGGGATTACGATCATAAGTTGCTGTTACCTGTTCCAGTGGTAAACTAATATAAACAGCATGCTTATTCGATTTCCCTAAAATATCGACAGGTTGTAATTGTTTTACCCGGTATCGCGACTCAGTAACCACATATGGATTATTACTCAAAAGATTGTCATCCTCTGCAAAAATCTCTGTTCGCAACAACTGACCTCTGAGAGCCCTTTTGGCTTCTCGTACCTCAATGGGGTTCCAATTGGCATCATCAAGTAGTTCAGAAACTCCTAAAAAAGTTTCATCATTTTCCTGAACCCAATACTCACTCCGATATTGTTCTTCTAATTCAATTTCCTTTTCCCAGGCTCCCGTATGAAACCAAGACTTCGTGCAAACTCTTGGTTTATCATAAACAATGTTCGGGTTGATTTTATCGGGATTTTTGAACGATTCATCATCGAATTGTTCTACGCATCCAAAACCTCTGAATTCTCGTTCTTCCCGATCGTAATACCCGTGATGATAGGCATACTCGGTTACAAAACGATGTCCTGTGATGAGATCTTCAATTTCTGTTTTATGCACAACATGTACTGGAAATGGTAACTTCGTAACCCAAGGATTACCGTCGTTCTCATCTTTCAAGTAGAAATAGGTAGATGGTTTGTACTCAGAACGAGTTACACTTCCCATGTTGTTCCGAATCTCGGTAAGCAGATAGGACTTAGTGCTATTCATTATATCTATGTACTTCCATGGACTCATTGCGTTGCTTTGCAAAGGGCTAGACCAGACCAAGCAAGCTGTCCCATTACCCAATAAGTCAACAAGACTAATGGTAATTTGCTTGTCTGTTGGTGGAACGTTTTTGATCTCAATAGGATCGGAAAAACTATTTCCAGAGTAATTAAGCCAGTAATGTGTTTTATTTCCTCCCAGATACAAGAAATCCGTTGTTCCCGATCCATCAATATCCGCCAAACGCAAATTTTGCGGATGGAAGGCATCAGGTGATTCAAAGTATGGAATATTATCCATTGTTACTTTTTCCCCAAAATTCCCATAGCCCAGATTGGGCCAGTAACAGATTTCATTACAGCGAATCCGAACGATATCACTCAAGCCATCTCCAGTCATATCATTCAGAAAAATCCCCTCTAGATCATTTTGGAAAATACGGGACGGACCTTTATCCTCATCCAAACCTGTATAACATCGTTGTTCTTCATCGAACCCCATTTCTCCATTGTTTGGGTACCAACGAAGTAGTTCATCCCTCAAAATGAGGATCTCAGGACGACCATCACCATTTAAATCAACGTAACGAATGTCAGGATCAGATAAATCTATATTCACCTTCTGACAATAGTTTTTAAACGGTGACCAAGAGCCATCATCTTCACGCTTACTAAAACCTGCATTGCTTCCTTGCTGACTCAAATACAATTGACCGTTGGATTCAATATTACTCAATTGTGATCCTCCCGAAAGGTTGCTCCAATTCGGCTTTTCATTTACCAATTTCAGCTTATCAAATCGTCCATCTCCTAAATTTCGTCTATAGTACCAAGCTCCTGATGTTTCCGTTAAAACACCGCTCATACCTTCGGCATTCAAATCTGTGAACTGATAGTTACCACTCAATCCTTGCGGTGTATTTCTAGCATTAGACGCCTCTATTTCTTTCGGAGAATCATTTACCACTGCCTTTGAATACGAGAATTCTAAAGGAGGCATTTCATTTTTAACATAACTATTCTCGTCCTTCTCATAAGCAACTTTTGTTATCGAATTAATTTGGGTAATGTTTTCATTTTCAATATAATTGATATCAGTGCTCTGGATCAGTCGCTCTTTTCCTAAGCCATATTTATCAATAGTTTCATTTGCGCCCTGGAACGTATGAAACATTAGTATTCGTTTGCACAATCTTCTTGTACGGATTTCAAATCCTGAACGATATTTGGAAAAGCTGTCTAAACGACACGGCCATGTACTCTGTTCAGCAATGGTTGGGTTATCTTTATCATGTTCGCCATAGTCGAATACTACTTGAAACAAGAATTCTAACTGAGAAATGTCAGATTGTATCCTTGGATACATTTCCTTGTTCCCGTAAAGAATTCGTTTAAGGTATTTTTGAGGTTGTGCATTAACTCTTCTTTGAACTTCCGAAAGAGTATTAGGAACGTTATCATTGTCCTCTTGTTTGTACTCATATACCGTGATATTTCCTTTTCTATCAAAAGATTTGCAAAGTAGCCAAGAGAAGATTCGTTTAGGATTTTTAGGGTCAGCAATCCTACTTTCAGATGTTTCACCGTAAACACTCGTTACATTTTCTCCGCTAACTGATCGCCAGTGAGTATCTCCCGTAATCTTATTTACCCATTTTTCTATTCTGGCAAACATCCCTTCTATGCGGGGAGAATATCGGGTCACGTGAAAAATTTCATTATCATCGGTTCGTTCGAATTCATCTTGTTTCCAATTCTCCTGATCATCTTTGTAAAATCTCTTCACCAAATCCTCAGCACCAGAAAGGATGAACGTATCCGAATCTTGAGTATCGTTGTAGATTGGTAAATTTCTTTCTGTCTTTCTTGTTATGGAAGGAACTGTCATTTGCCAACCTAATCCGAATACACCATTACCCGATCCAGAACTATAGGATAAGGAAAGTTGAGGAGTTCCACGACTAGCAGTAACACCTATAGGTACGGAAAAATTACCTGTACCCGTTGCAGGATTAGCCGTGTATTTTTCTCCAATCCCTTGTATGGCTCCTCCCGATTTCGGAAACTCTAATGTTGGAACCAATGAAGGCTGTTGGATACCTTTTTGTTCTTGTTCATTATGAGATTTTTCTTTCATAAATTCTCTTGTTCTATCAATTCAAAGCGCAGATTCGTTTAACGAATACTCCGTAACCAACGCTTCTTCAATACAGTTGTATTGGATACGATGCAATTGGTCAGAATTCGGGTTGAAACAGTCTAAATAGTGGTTTCATCCTAGTTTGGGCATTGAAACAACGTCCTAGTTAAGATCGAAAGTTTACAAATTATACCTTGAGAATAGAGTAAATGAGATAGTGTTATTAGGTTCGTGAAATATACAACCTTATAAATTCATTTGAATTTCGGGATATTGTAAATATATCATTCGGAAATCACTAATTATAAGCGAAGTAGAACCAGAATACACACAAAAAAAGAGATGAAATCTCAACTTTTTCGCAAAAAAATGACACTTTTTAACTTTCACGTAGGGGCGAGCCTCGTCCAGAAAGAAAACTGTTTAAATTAGAAAATAAGCCTATATGGCTGCAGGAGTAGAAAACGTCAAGGACGTATCAATTTCCTTGGTGTTTTTGCTTCTAATGAAAAATTACCTTACTACAATAACCTTCTCCCTTGTTTCTAGCGGTTCCGAATTATGAGCATATTTAGCTTCTAATTTGAGCTTTTTGTTTTCCTTACGTTTCTTGTTCAACGCAGTAAGGTATTCGCCAAAATAGATGTCGAATCCAACATTGATAGCTCCATTACTCAACGTTGTTGATCCGTCATATTGAATGGGAAGCATATAAGAAACATTGAAATTTAAGTTATTGTAAAATGTTGTTCCTAGACCAGAACCAACGAAAGTTGCTTGAATATCTTTAGTTGTCCCAAGATCTGCCAATTGATAAAGAAATCCCGATCCATAGAGCATCAGATGAATGTCTGATATGAGTGGTTCTCGATCATAGTTGTATTTATCATTGTTATACTTATTCTTGCTCCTTGGCTTCTTTTCTCCATCTAAATATGTGTGACGCATAGCAAAGTTCCAAAGGTTCCAGCGAATCCCTATTTTTTCCGAAGCATACCCCAAGTTCCGAATGGTTTTTCCATCACCGTTCACAAGAGCCTCATTGTTTAGGGCGAATGCATTATTAAGTCCAAGTGTTAAATGGAAATTAAGGGGATTTTTATCACGATTACCATAACGATCGTAGAGCGCTCCAATGATTAATTCAACATCAAAATCAATACGTTCCTCCTCTGGAACAAATTTTGAATATTTTTCCACACTTTGAGTGATAAGCGAAATTGCATTTGCCACATCTCTATTGTCACACTGCTCACCGGCTACCTTTATTTGTTCTAACAAATAATAATAGGTATCTATTTCATCAAGACGGTCAAGATGCTCAAAGAATTTCAGAAAGAAGGATAAGGTCAAATCACCCTCATCTTGATCAAATATCTTCTTAAACTGATTGCTCAATGGCGAAATTTTGTCGTCTAATTTACCCAACAGAGACTGAACGATTCTATGCTCCATGTAAATAGCAATTTGCTCAATCAGCAAGGCAGTATTCGTTAATCTTCCTTGGGCATTGATATTAAGCATTTGAATTTTTGGAAGTACTTCGTTGTGCAGGAAAGAAATATAAGATAAGTTAAGGGTTTTCGGTTGATTATATTTTAAATAATAAAAGCTTTCAAACAAGTTTGCTATGATTGAATCTTGTGAAGGAGTCAAATCTAACTCTGCATTTTGAGCAACCTGAAACAGCTCTGCTTGCAACTCGTCTAACAAGTCATTCAAGTCCAGCATATTTATATCCATAAGTTGATAGGTTTCTATCAGGGCTTTCTCTGCACGTTCTTTTAAATCTGCGTGCTTATTGGTCTCAGAAGCCAAATATTCATCTTTAAAAATGAGTCCTTCATAAGCAGCTACATTCTCAATATAGCTTCTAAGGGCCTTCATTTTTTGCTTAAACTGTTCAAATATGATTTTGGTTTCTTCAATTTTACTATCCAGATTCATCGTGGAATCCTTCAGGTCAAAAGGCATTTCTTGATACTCCAGTTCTGACAAGAGACTAACATTTTTGTATTGGATAGCAGATTTCAATATCACACTATCTAAAGCATATTTATTTTTAATATCTAAGAGCTTCGATTTCAAATCACCCGGCTCCGTATAGTAATCTGACGGGGTTCCTATATCGTATATCGTGGCAATTTCCACAACAAGTTTTACGTAACCACGCTTGGTGATTTTTAAGTAGTTAATGCCTGACAAATCATTTTTTATCCGCTCTACTAATTCATTTGCGACATTCGTTTCATTCTTTTTTAGGTCTAGAAGCAATTCGGACGCGCGCCCTCGAATTCGGAGTTTAAATGTCTCCAAATTAAATTTTGTTTCACCAAATGTGGAATCTAACAAATATTTCTCAAGTAGCTCGAAACTTTCGTAAAAGTCGGCAATATTTCTTACGAACAAATCGACCTTGTTATATAGCTTGATTGTAATTGAACCCGCATCATTCTTAAAGCGATGATAATACGACATGGATTCGAATTGCTCTAAGTTAAAATAGAAAGCCTTGTTCAAGAATCCCTTTTCCTTTAATTTATTATTCGCAATAATAGCTTGCAATACGCAATCCATCAATAAATCGTTAAAAGCAACAGAATCTAGTTTGTGTTTCATCTTAATGCTTTCAGGCTTACTAGAATCACTCCGGTATTTAGAGTCTAAGTTAAATTTCTTCTCTCTTCTCTTGCTGATATCTGACCTGTTTATCCAAGGTAATTGCCAAGTGCGGGTTTTAAATAAAGTCAAATCAGCCCCTAAATCTACTTCATACTTCCCTTCCAATTTTAGTAATAATAGTAATGAATCAGCTTGTGTCTTTGAAACGAACAGTTCTGAAATAGCATAAATCACAGCGTAATTAACGGTTTGCTCCATCACCTGCTTTTTAAGTACGTTTTTATCTTTCTCATGAAGCAAGTCTCGAACGACAGAAAACACATAATTTCTTGTCGCAAACGAAGTATTTTTGAACACAGGCTCAAGAATATGCTGTTCGATAATTCGAGATTTTAATTCATCTTGTTTTTCAGCAATAATATCTGTCAATAAATCAACGTCAATCACGCCTTTTCCAAAGAGAACTTTATCTAAACCAAAAGACAAGGTAGGTGGAACTTCTTGGGGGTATGCGAACGAAACAAAAAATAGACAAAACGATGTGATAAGTGATTTCATAATGGAAGGAGTTTGGTTATCCTAAACTTAGGGAAAAATCGAGTTAGATCAAACTAAAATACAACCGGACTAACCTTCGCCAACTAATGAATATGGCCCATTTCGTCAAATCTCTTATGGGACATTTATTATACTCATTTAAGTATTCAAGTGTTCCAAAATATGGCTCCCAAGATTAGAATCAAGCATTCCAGCAGTATCAAAAATACTCACAAACGCACTTTTGCACTCATGCCTCCGACCGTCTAACTCCAAATTATGGTAGAAATTAAAATCACTGCTCGCGTGATCTCCAGGATAGATCAACATCAGTTTCCGCGCATTCCAAAAACGTCCATAAGTATACATTTGCCTCAAGTCTTCAATACTTGCGTTTCGATTAATTGGCCTTTTCCACTTCGTATCAATTACAAAGACTTCTTCATCGCCTCCTTCACCTTTTCGAAGAACAATATCTGGACGAATTGTTCTGGATGAACCGTAAAACAACTTCGATTCCTGTCCACTCACCTTCAGGCCCATTTCAGGATGATCGAGCGAATAGTTCTTCAACATCTTCAACACGTATTCCTCCCACAATTCATTCATATTGAAAAGTAAAGCGATCATCTTTTGTGGACCTCGATTGATATCTGGAGAATAGTTTAGAATAATGAACTTCGCGAGTTCCAATGCTCGCTCGTAAGGTGCCGTTTTGCGATTTAATTTAATTGAACTCAGCATGTGACCCGTTGGGTTAATCGAATCAACTTCTGGAAATGCCATTTGCACTCTTCGACAATTATCATTTAAACGCGTGCCTCTTGTGAATTGCCCAACAATATCTAGCGCATGACGAAGCACTTGATGCAGTTCATGGTTAGAATCGTACACTTGATGCGTCGTGTAGAATCGCTCTTTGTGAACGAGATTTCTGCGAATGTTTCCTGCAAACTCTAATTTACCCTTCAAGGCTTTTACGTTACGCGTTTCTTTTCGGTATTTCTTTACGAGACCTGCGTGAATTAATCCTTCCATTTCATTTAGGAAATACTCAAAATAAACCTCCAGTAAATTAATCCTTTGCTTCTTCAATTGGGCATTTCCAGCCGTTTGTGCCTTCACCTTACCGCAAGCCTTTAGCATTTGTAACAAAACACCTTTCCAACGCCCTTCGTTTTCGTCTTTATCCGCTTTAGGATGAATGTGCACCAACAACCCATCCACTTGAATGACTCCCACGAATTGCTTGAATTTTAATCCATTGTGAAGCACTTCAAAATAGGCACCATCATGAACTGTATTCAACTTCACAAAGGCATTCCAATGTTTGCGTGTAAACACCTTTTCATCGATCAGTAATCGACCATGTTCATATACATCGATTTGATTCAAGCTTGACCTGTGACCAGTTTAGTTAGTGCTTCGATAAAAGCTTCATTTGAAATTACCGTCTTATCAGCAACATTCAAGATGTCATACACCTTTCCTTCTGGATCAAAATCATCTGATTTTACCGCAAACTTGACATTCGAAACGTTTTTCTTCGAAAAGAAAGCAGATCCGATAACCATTTCCATTTTGCTATAGTCACCGTAGAAGTATTCTTGTAATAAGGGAATAACTTTATTCGCAAATGTATTTCTGATGTCGTCTAGGTTCTTATCGTTGATAAAGAATGCGTGACCGATGGTATGATCGCGATCTACCAGCACTTCAATCCGATTATTCATTGCTTCCAAAATCGATCTTACACGAATTCCTTCAATTTCTCTTGTGAGCAAACTGGGATTCGGCAGCATTTCGATAAAATTGAAGCGACGACGAAGGGCTGTATCGAGAGATTCCACAGAGCGATCGGCAGTGTTCATGGTACCATAGATATGAATATTAGACGGAACCGTGAATGGCTTTTTAGAATATGGAAGTACCGCGTTCATTGGATTTGCACCATTCTTACGTTTGTCTATTTCAATCAGAGTAATTAATTCTCCGAAAATAGCGGAGACATTCCCACGATTGATTTCATCAATGAAAATAGCATAGTCGTTTTCTGGATCACTTGCCGCCCGCAGACATAAATCTTTAAAAATTCCATTTTCTATTTCATATCCTATCGAACTTCCGTTTTCTCCATCTACCATTACTGGCTTGATCCCCTCAATGAAATCTTCGTAAGAGTATGATTGATGAAAGGTTGTAAATACATAGCGCTTGATCTCTTTGTCTGGATTAGGAAAGAAATTCGTTACACTCTCAAGAATTTCATATAGTTCTGGAGCTTGTTCCCGAAATTCAGATTCAATTATTGACCATGTTTTATCCTTGTTCTTATCGAATAATAATGGTGATTGGCGTAGGGTGTATGATACTGTTTCACTTGTTTGAACCGTATGCATTTGAAGTGTTCCCCATATTGTTGCACGTACATTTTTAGACTCAGAAAAAGCAGCTTTTTGAGTTACCCATCGGTTATTAAGAATATCGCTTACACTACTTGCTCCCTCTTCAATCAGAGCAATCCCTATTACATGCCACCACGTTAGCGGACGAACTGTTTCAGCAAAGTGTTGTTCTGAAGTGATCGAAGTTTCACGCGTGACATATTTATCGAAATACTTCGATTTTAGTTCGTAAGTCTTTCCTGTCCCAGGAGGACCGTATAAAATTGTGTTCAAAGCCGTCATAGTGTCAAATTGTGGCATTAAATTGTAAAGGTATTCTTCAAAATCTTCCTTATTGTGTTTACGGTATCCAGATCGACTTGTTCGCGCCAATTCATTTCGAATTCCATCATGAATATTTTGTTTATCATTATCGGAGATGTCCCACTCTTGTAGGTAATTGAGATATGCTTTAGTATTCTCTCCATCAAACTCCTCAATTTTATCCGAAATAGGTTCCTTTGAGAGAACAACGAACTTACGTTTTTTATCATTTGTGAAAATCCCTAGAGAATAACGTTGACCAACAGAGATCACCATGCGGTTATCGTAGTAATTGAATGTTAGGCGCTCATCTCCCTTTTGCAATTGGTGTTTTTGAAGAATCTCCTTGGCAAAAGTTACGAATTCCTTAAACTCAGCGTGATCGAATTGTTTGATAAAATCTTTCAGGTTATTATGCGAATCTGTTGCTGAAGTATCGCTCTTACGGTCAAAAGAATGATACAAAATATCCTGTGCGAGTAGTAAATGATTCGATCCATCATAGTAATCACCAAGGAAAGTCTTCACCATTTCGATCAGTTCTCGATCTGGCTCAATATAATCCCGAATGAAACCGTTAAGAAGCTCTAAGTAGTGTCCGTATTTCTTATTTTTCTTGGCAGGCTTCACTCCGATCAGTCCACAATAGGACTTATAAAAAGAGCTTTTGTAAAAGGTATATCGTTCAGGATTGTGATAGGTCAAATATGCAGAAATCGTTCGTTCATCTTGGTGATGACCTAAGGTTTCTCCAAGCGATCGGTAAAGCTCTAGGGAATCCTTGTTGAATGCGCTTACTCTATCATTCAATGGTGTTTGCTCATCGAAGAGGTCAATGAATAATTGTCGAAATTCCTCTGGTTTTTGGCTACAAATATGATTCCCAACTCCACCTGCCATGGCGTAAATTAAGTTTCCAAACTTCACTTCTTTATACTCTGCCGCAAAATTAAGCGCATCAGTATTGGGTCTTCCTGTGTATTCAGACAAAAGCTCCCATTTATAGATTTCATCAAGCATTTTAGACTGCTGGATGTACGCTTTATAATTAACTATCAAATTGGTTACTGGATCTACCTTTGGTTTAATTTCAAATCCTAGCTCCTCAAGTGCCTTAAACGCTTCTGTACCTTTACCTCCGCTGAATGACTCTGAATCGAGCTCTTGACCAAAAGCATATCGACATGCAATACTGATGATTAGTTTTGGGGGATAACTTTTACCATTATAGATTACATCATAAGTACTTGAATGTCGTCCACTTCGAATTCCCTGTTCATCAATTTCGGCAATTGCAGAGAGAATGTTCTCTTTTGATAGTTGTTGGATTTTTTCTGAAGTGGTCATTTACCTACTGTTTTGTACATGCTATTGCGACTCGCAGTTCTCCGCACAGGTTATTCTTAAAGTTATAAATTCCAGATCCTTTTGAATTCCCGCCTTTCATTTTAGTTCCAAAGACCTTATCAAGACTTTTCTTATCCTTTGTATTCATAAAAACCTCATCATATGAGTTAATATAGAAGCCAATTGGTTCGAACCCTTTGTCCAAAGCAATTAAGTACAAATAATCGAAAGGTTTTTTTCCATTTATCCTTTTCATATTGAGTGGAGCAATCGTTCTTGTTTTAGAATAGGCGGACACAGACTTCACTTGGATGCGAATAGGACTATCAGTTTTCTTATTGAAGTATTTCAAGTCAAAGGTTTCTCCAGGCTCAGCATACACTGCGTTGTTCAGCTTATCTAAGGTATCCGCGTAACATTTTCCGTAGTACTCACCAATTACTCCAGTTTTCTGATCACCCTTGGGTAGAATTCTATTGTCTTTTTGAAGCTCTTCAAAAGATGAGTACAATTTTGCGTAATCCTTGATTATCTCTAGAATTCGATCTTTCACACTAAACATTATAGGTCAAATACTCAACTTCTTTTCCCGGATAATTATGCTGGATAGCAATTTTCATTACATCCTCAAAATCTTCTTCAATTCTGTGAAGTACGAATTTGGCTAAGTTCTCCAAATCAGAAATGGTCATGGTGTATTCCTGGTACACGTAGTGTGTAAAGTATTTATTTGATGAACCGTGTTTTTTGAGCTTTTGAAAATTTTCATTATCCTTCAATACCTTATCTAGCTCAGGAATCTTTTGAATGTCATCAGCATGTAGCTCAATGATTATTGTGATTTTAAGCTCTCCATCCAAAAGTGGTTTATACCAAAGTGTATAGAACGTGTTCAAGTTATTCGTCTTATCCCAAATATTTTTCCAATCATCATATTTACCATGAACTTGCCAGCCAATTGTTGACGCAATTTGACTAATTTGACTTTCTATAAACTTAATTGCCTCTGCGTAAGTCTTTTTGGCCAATTGCACTTTTGTACTGTGATCGAAATAGAACCTGGCTTGCTCATTCATAATGTTACTTTGCGTTAAATTGTCTATGGTGTTGAAGAAATCATTCAAGTAATTATACACCTTAACGGGCAATTTACTTGGTAATCCATTTGATTGAATTTTATTCACCCATTCTGAGTGGGTGACATTTATAAACTTACCCTGAACTTCAGAAGGAATATCATGCGGATAAAGAGTGAGTAGAACACCTATTTTATTATCGTCCTTATAGTTGAAATGATTCCAATAATCAACCAAATCATTGTTTAAATAATGGTATATCTTGTTTTCAATTATAATCGCCGTCTCATTGTCGATATCATTTAATGTAATATCAATTCGATTGTTCTTCCTCGTTAAATCTTCTGTTACAACAGCGAAACGCTCAAACACAATTTCCTTTGACATTTTTTCTTTAACGAGTTGCTGTAAACTATTTACAAATAGTGATGCTAATTCTGTGTAGTTCTCTTCGTTTAAAAAGTAGGCATAAATTCGACTATTCACATTTTCATAATGCGCCATTCCTGCTATTTCCAAAAAGCCCACGTTATCAATTGTCTCTTCAGGAAGAACCAATTTTAATAATTCGATTAATTCAGTATCAGTCTCTGTCATAATTAACTCATATCAACCCACTAAAGGCCAATCTTTAAACTGCCCTTCGGCTTGTTCAATAATTGCTTTCAATAATTCATCCAACTCAGAAAATGGAACTTTTCCTTTTAATTCCTTCTTTACGGCTAGGCGAATAGCTGCTTTTGCATCCTCTTTTTTTGTCCAATCGAGCTGAAGGTTTTTCTTCATGGTGACAACTACTTTATGCACCAAGTCTTGAATTGGTCCATCTTGGTTGATCAGTTCCTTTTTGGTGGAAAGCAAATCGTAGAATGCCAACTCATCATTGGTTAAGCCTAATTCCTTTAGTCGTTTGTCTTCAACGAGAAACTCGTTTGCAATATCTAACAAGTGCTTTATTGTTGCAATACTGTCTAAGGTATTCTTGTGATAACTACTCAAAACTTTATCCAGCTCTTCTTTGAGCGAAGTCATTTTAACGACATTTGAGGTAAGTCGCGCCCGAAGTTCGTCGTTCAGTATCCGTTTCAGTAATTCGACCTTTACATTTTCATTTCCTTTCCGTTTCGCAATGGCTTGGAAATGATCGTCTATTATGGAAATATCCGCGTTCTCGATGTCGTACATTTCAGCGAGATCAACAATTTTATTAGCTGCCAATGACTTACTAATCAAATCTTTGATCGCCTCCTGCTTTTTGCGCTTTCGTCCTGGTGGAACTTTGATTTTCCTTATTACCTGACGAAACTTTTGAATGATAGCGATATCTTCTTGAATGTCCCAAATACGTTCATCGGAAGAAGTCATTGCCGCCAATTCTGACAACTTTCTTTCTTCCTTCAGAAACAGGTCCGTTGTGGCATCATCCTTCATGAGTTCTTGCATCACTGCACTTGACCAATTCATAGATTCGGAAGCCGAATATGCTTGTATCACGTCAACTTCAAACCCTCCCATCAAAGCTTTGGTAGTTTCTAATTGTTCAAAGCACAACTCAACTGCCCCTTCAATGTCAAACGTAGGTTGGCCTTGTCCTCCTCCACCAGTGTATTTCTTGGTTGCATCAGCTAAGAAATTTGATATTCCAATGAAATCAACAACTAAACCTGAAGGTTTATTCGCGAATACGCGATTGACCCGGGCAATGGCCTGCATCAGATTGTGTCCTTTCATTATTTTGTCTACGTACATTGTATGCAAACAAGGAGCGTC
>JABXHO010000023.1 GCA_013373595.1 Flavobacteriales bacterium
GCACCTGAGAATCCACCTAAGTGAAAAGCAAATGAACCAGAACTAGACTGTGGAGATGTTCCTTCAGCTTTTGTCATGATATATCCTGTATTCCAGCTCCAGAACATTCCATTAGCTGTTGATAATGCACCTGTTTGAGCTCCACTTACATTACGAAGACTATCTACACCAAGCGTGTAAGAAATGTCTGTGTAATTTCCTTCTGGAACATCTGGAATGGTGAACATTTCACCTTGACTTACATCTACGAGGTAGTAGCTTTCTGGCTCTACCCACCATGAACCGTCATCTTTTTTAAGTTTGATGTTGGATACGTAGTATTTCATTGTTGTAAATGTTAACTCGTCTCCAGTTGTAGGGTGTGTATACGCCGTATTCAACGTGAAATCACTTCCTGCCCACATGTGATCCATGTGAACGGTAACGTCTTCCGTTTGTTCAACAGGAGCATAGGTACACGTTCCGTCGTCTTTCTTTGCTTCATCGCTGAAGTTTACTGCTGTAGGATCTGTACATCCTTCTTTTTTACAAGCTGTTAGGGATACCAATCCCGCTGCTAAGCCAATTACAAATAATTTATTCATCTTTTTAAAATTTTGTTTTGTTATTGAAGACAGGTTACTGTCATTTCTTTTGTTTCTGTGTTACCGTCGTGATCTTTTTTAGCAATCACGCGCACAATAACTTGTGTTGTTGTTGAAACATTGTTTAACCAATGTTCATGAAAATTGTAAGCATCCGTTTCGGTGTCGTAGGACGATTCGAACAAAATATCGTTCGTTGCTTCATCGATGTAAACAATCGAATACCCTTTCATATTGCCATCTGAGGAGATGGTACCTTCGCTGTGCAAACTGTTGTACGAAGCGATGGTGTCTCCTGATGTAGGCTCTGTAAAAGTGATCACGATATTCTCTGCCGGAGCTTGCTTACTTTCCTTATTGCATCCAAACACACCCACGAGTGGTGCCAATGCAAGAATGATGATCAATGTTCGTGTCATTTTGATGTTTTTATGTAATAATTAACGCCAACGCGAATCATTCCTTTCTGATCGACATAGCCTTTGTTTAAGCTTTGACTTACAGGAACGTTCCCTTCGATGTTTACACCAATTTGTTTGATGATCATTCTTAGGTTGACCTGTGCACCGACAATATTTCCGCCGTTGAACGTATCTTCCGATAATTCTCCGTTTTTGCGGTCCTTCCAGTTGTGTGCAACACTTACGCCGAGCTGTGGGATAATTTGCACCTTCTCCTTCAGTTTCCATCGATAAAAGAATAGGCCCATGTAGCTGAATGCATTTCCAAAACGGTAGGTGTATTTATTCTCCGTTTTGTACGTGAAACTGCTTTCATTTTGAAGACCAAAATTATCCTTTTGAATCATGTAACTCAAGTTTAGGATTCCATCCCACGAGCCTGTTCCTGGAAGCATGTTTACCTCGTCGAAACCTAATTGAAAATAGGTTCCTGTGGGAATTTTCACGCCCAGTCCAACTGTGCCAATGTGTTTGAATGTTACGTCTTTCTTTTCGGTATTGTCTAAGTAAATGTAATTCCCCATGAGAATGACATCACCCAAACCTGAGATGTTTGTTCGAACATCTTCCATTTTTGAGTTATATACATACGGAACAAATCCAAGGACTTGAAATCGTTTGCTAACTCTCCAACGACCGAATAATTCTGTTGTTGTGAACTGCTGATGCGATACACCGAGATAACCATGGTCGTCTGGAGTAGGTGCGCTCTCAAACCATCGAATTCCTGATCGAATTCCCACGAAGTGGTTTTTGTTATTCGATAAAAGTCCGACAGTGAACGAGTTGGAAGCGCCACCACAAATATCGCA
Organism: Flavobacteriales bacterium; assembly: GCA_013373595.1. GTDB lineage: Bacteria > Bacteroidota > Bacteroidia > Flavobacteriales_D > Crocinitomicaceae > UBA4466. Next base: position 1,858 of record JABXHO010000023.1, read on the forward strand.
TGCGTACACATTGTTCATTGTTAGGAGAAGTATTAATCCTCCAATTAATTGTTTCATTAGTGTCATGTTTGAGCCTACCAAAAGGTCTGCGCATGAACCTGAGCTAGATGTAATTCATCTCAGGTATAAACAAATGATAAATGTGTATCGAGTGATACGTAGATATGCCAAAAGAACGGTGTACGTTCTTCGTGCTACGCAATAGGGGGATGGAAGATAGATTCCGTCAACGGATTTGTGAACATTTCTAGGTAATGACAATGAACAGTAGCCGATTCTTCTACAATCAATTCAACCTCGAATGTTTCCGCTTCGAATACTTTGTCCGCGAATAATTGATATTCTACTTTTTTTGTAGTGTTCTTTTGTTCTTCTGGCTGATCGCCCTCGTCTTCTTGAAGAGATTTCATCAACTGACACTTTCCGTTACATTGAAGTTCCGGTTTTTCTTTGTTTTCACACAAGTTTTCAGCGATGTATTCTTGATTCAAGTAAAATTCAGCATAAATAAAGAGCTTTCCTCCCGCATGCATAACAAACAGTGCGGCGAAGAAAATAAGAATAGATCGTCTGAACTTCACAATCGACATGGTTACAAAAATACGCATAACTTTCGATGATTACCGCTTCTTTTCTACATAAATAAACACTTCATGCAGATATTTTTTCGTCAATTTTTAGCTTCTTTTACGAGAAAGAAGGTAGACAGCTACAATGGCAATGAGCGCGATAAAACCAATCACCCAATGGATTAGATTGATGGTGAGGTAAGAAGATGTTTCTTCTCCAATGTGCCATGAATTTGAATCTTGAGCGTTTTCGAAATTATTCCAAACGGAATCTTTCCGTGTACGACTTTCTTCTTCAGAATAAAGGCTTGGTTGAATAGCTGCAGCGCATATGTTGAAAAATGAAAACACCGCCAATAATACAATCAGCGGTGTTTTCTTAAATGAGCGTTGTGATCTAATCATCAACTAGTGAGGAAGATCTTCTATTTATTTCCTTTTTCGTAATCTGCTAAGAATTGTGCTAAACCACTATCCGTTAAGGGATGATTCGCCAATGCTTTAATCGCTTTTAGTGGACAAGTGGCTACATCTGCTCCAAGTTCAGCACAATGAATGATGTGCATTGGGTGACGAACAGAAGCGGCTAAAATTTCCGTTTCGAATGCGTAATTGTCGTAAATCGCACGAATTTGAGCGATCAAATCCAAGCCGTTTGATGAAATATCATCCAAGCGTCCTAGGAATGGAGAAATGAAAGTTGCTCCCGCTTTTGCCGCTAGTAAAGCCTGACCTGCAGAGAAAATCAATGTACAATTCGTTTTAATTCCTTTGGATGAAAAATGCTTAATTGCTTTAATTCCGTCCAAAACCATTGGAACTTTTACTACAATGTTTTCATGCAACGCGGCAAGGGCTTCTCCTTCACGCACAATTCCTTCGAAATCCGTCGAGATAACTTCAGCACTCACAGGACCATCTACGATATTGCAGATTGCCATGTAGTGATCCAAAATGTTTTGCTCTCCCGTTATTCCTTCCTTTGCCATCAAAGATGGGTTGGTTGTTACACCATCAAGTATTCCGAGGTCGTTTGCTTCTTTGATTTCCGCTAAATTCGCCGTGTCGATAAAAAATTTCATACTGGTTTTTTTTACAAAGTTAAGGAAGAACCAATGCGATTTCTCCAATTATAGTGTCGATTTTTCCAATTGTTTTAAACAATTTACCTGTCAGAAAATGCTGTTTTTCCGAGCTTCTTGTAAGAACTAAAAGCGAGAATAAAAGCAATGAGTGGCATCAACGCAATGAGGTAATACAACGGAAATCCAATCATTCCGTATATCGCTGCAGCAATAACTGGAAATAACGCGGTGGCGAGTGAGTTAATGGATTCACTAACTCCAAGAATTTCTCCTTGCTTTTTCGGATTCGCGTGAATGGTAATCAATGCATTGAAAGTTGGGAAAGAAAGCGATAATCCCAGATTCAAAATGTAGTAAAGTCCCATAAATACGAAGATGTTTGAGGTCATCGTAATGGCAACTAACCCAATAAAACTGAGTCCAAGTCCCAAAAGCAAGGTTTTAAACTCTCCCAATTTACGGATGAAAATACGCGACAAAAATGCTTGATTAAAGGCGAGAAATGCTCCTGCAACTAATAGGAATAACCCCAATTCTCCTTCATCAAATTTGAAAAGATCGATGAGGAATAGAGAAATCGTTGCAATGTAAAAGGCCATCATCGAAGAGAAAAATGCCTTGAGTGTAAACAAGGATTTAACCACAGGAGAAGGCTCTAAATCACGAATTCTACGCACAATGAAAATGGTTTTCCAAAAAGGCTGACGGTTTCTTGGCGCACGCTTTTCCTCAGGATGCGACTCTTTCAACCACAGGATAATGGTAATTAAGGTAATAATGGAAATGATGATCGATAAGATCACCGTTCCCAAGTAACCAATGGAGAAGGAAGCGGAAAATCCACCGAGGGCAGGCCCCACAATAAATCCTAATCCAGCGATTCCACCCAAATATCCAAAAATGTACGACTTTTCTTCGCGTGTTGTGATATCGGAAACGTAGGCATTTGTCGTTGAAACATTTCCTCCGGTGATTCCATCTAGAATACGAGACAAACCAATAATGAGCAAGGGGAGAGCCAGTCCAAAAACGGGGAAATTGGGGAGAAGAAGTGCTCCTCCAAAAATCACCCAACTCAGTAAGGTTCCAGCTTGCGACACCAGAAGGATCGGCTTTCGTCCTTTGGTATCCGATAAACTTCCTAAAAATGGAGCGCCTAAAAACTGAAAGGTGGAGTAGAGTGTTAATAACAACCCGAACACCCATTTTGGAGCACCGTAATCTTTCACAATAAAGGGCAAGACAGGCATCAGAATACTAAATCCTAATACGTTTACGAAGGTTAAAAGGTATGCTGGGATTAATTTTTTTGACATCGCACAAAGGTACTTCAATTGTTGCCTTGATGACTGACTTAATCGATTAATTTTTTCTATTCAGTGATAGAAATTGATGATTTATTAGGAAGGCGAAGTATTCAGAAAGTTTGAATGACCTCGTTCATAGATTCTTCCGTTTCTACGTTAAAACTTTTAACCAAAGCGACAGATTAGATACTTTTCCTTTCTAATGTCCAATATTGTACGTGATTTTGAGTCCGTAGTTGTAATGATTAGACATTGGAATTACGTACTCTTTTATGTAATACTTAAATACAGGTTCAATGATGAAACTTGAATTCGGGACGTTAAATCCAATACTGATCATTGGAGCATAATTTAGTGTTGTGCCAGTTGGATTCTTCAGTTTTTCAATTTCTCCATTTCCATAATAGATGGTTCGCTCCGAATTATCCGCGAAAGAAGCGTTGAGTTCCATCCCTACAGTAAAAAATACGTTTGGCTTTATGTTGTATTGAAATAGCAGTGGCAGCTGCAATTCACTATACGTCATATCTGATTCCATTCTGGATTCAGTAGTTATTCCAGTTTGAGGATTGATGTCCGAACTAAATATTAATCCTTCGTGCAGGTGATGATAATTCTTCAAACCGTAACCCAACCCTGTTCGTAACGATACTTTTTGCGTCAAACGAAATTCACCGTTAAAACCAGCTGAGAAACCTAATTTTGAGCGTACGGTTTCCGTACCAACTTGACTTGTTGTGGTTAAACCATTCATCTCAGGCAAGACATAAGCCCCAAAATTGAACTTAGAATCATCTGTCGTTTCTTGAGAAAATGATAGTAATGGTAAGAAAAGTAAAGGGAGAAGAAGTTTATTCATTGGTAGGTTTACGTATTTGTGTGTTTTTCTAATGCCCTAACGGTTATCAATTCTTCTTTATTGTTGATACTTAAATATAGGAAAAGTACCTTTTCTTCAACGTTTTTACTACAAATCACTATTCATCACGACTAATATGTAATCTACATGAACAGCATCTTTGTATCCCAAGATCTACAATCGATCATTTTGACCTGATGATGACTCTTTGATGGAAGGATCGGATTTTAAGCGACCAAACTTGAAGAAAAGTCCAAGGTTAAACATTGTAAATTGGTTTCTATTGATACTGCTTGTTTGGTAATTTCCAGTAACCCGATCGTTCTTGTTAACCGTTGGAATGATGTTATGAACTTCCGCGAAAATTTTCACATCGGGTTTCTTGAACTTTTTCGTTAAACGAACTCCCCAGCGTTGAGTAACGTTTCCATTCATTTGGTCGTTTGCCCATTTATGTACCGAAAGCTGATTCATAATCTGGAAATCTTTGGGAAGATTGAAGGTTAAATAGGAATAGAATCCAAAATTGATATTGGAAAACGGATCGCGGTTGAACACATCGGTGAAATAATACGTGTTGTAGTCGATCCAAATTGAATTCCATCCGTTGACCCACTTCGAGCGAATGGGAGCGCTCAGACTCATACTGTAGGTTTCGTTGTAATCAGAATTCCATGGCGTGGAGGTTGTAACTAGCGTAGCAGTATCTCGAAAAGAAATTGTACTGCGATCATCTAAATAGCGCGAATACGAGAAATTCATAGAGTAGGAGTAGAACAATTCCATTTCTGCTCCGAAAGTATGCGAATAAGATGGGCGAAGAAATGGGTTTCCAACCTGAACCGTTAAACTGTCAACAACGCGTACAAAAGGATCGAAATTATTGAATTGTGGACGGTCGATTCCTGTCTCATAATAAGCGGTTAATGAAACGTTTTCAGATACTTTGTACAGTATTCCGGCATTTGGAAATGGTAGAAAATAGCTTGAGTCCATGAACTGCTGGTCTAAGGTTTTACTGTAACCATCTAGCAGGGTGTATTCGGCGCGCACGCCCACTTGAGCTCCCAAACTTTTCGTGAACATTTTGGAAATCTGCGCAAATCCTCCCACAATATGCTCCAGGTAATTGTATGAATTTTGTGATGAATTATCTTCTATCCAAACTCCGTTATCTCCTGTATACCGTCTAAATCGCTTTTGGTTCTGCAATATATTATAGGAAGCACCCAGTTCCAATTTAAACTCTGTGGTGTCAAAATGATGTTCGAAATTCATAGAGATCTCTCCAACGTTCGGGCGATCGAAACTTTCGGTTTTTACATCGTTTTGAGTTGTCCCTGACCCGAAATCGAAGACATTATTTGAAATTCCATTTCTATCACTGATCCGTTTAGTGAAATTCGCATTCACTTCGAAGTAGCTTCCTAGCGAGTCCAAGTCTTTCGTGAAGTTCACATATGCACTATTGTTGAGCCACTTGTAATCACTTGTACTTTCCTCATTTCGAAAGGTGCGCAAGGTATCTCCGTCGTAAAAAGCACTTTCTGTCGAGTAATTGTTTCCTCCTGTACTTCCATGACCATAAACGCCGAAGCTAAGTCGACTTGAATCTGAAATAGCGTAGCCCATTTTGAGCTTGTAATTTCGCCAAATATTGAAGCGATCACCTTCGTTTGTACTCGTGTTACGCAGATCGCTAACTGTTGAGTATCCTGATGATTCACCGAATGAGTTTGTTGAGTAATAATTCACTCCACCATATCCACTCAAAGAAAATTTCTTTCGTTTAAAACTGATTCCAGCATTCGTCGATCCGTTTGGTTTCAGTTGCGTGTTTAATCCGCCTTGGACGCGAATATTTGCGTTGTAACCTTCCAGAGAAAAATTGGTCGTAAATACCTCAATTACACCATTTCCACTGCCTTGTGCCTTGTATTTGGCCGAGGGATTGGTTAGAATTTCAAAGCGATCCACTTGATTTGCAGGAATGGCTTTTAGTTCATCGTTCGACATGAGCGGTTGGCGATCAATAAGAATTAACGGAGCTCCACGCCCAATAATTTCAATCCTTTCGTCATCTGGAGAGCTCAATCGTGGCGAAGCTTTCAAAATATCGAACAGTGTATTCAACTCTTCCAAAGTGGTTCCCTTCACGTTAACTTTAATCCCATTGATCGTTCGTTCGAAAAAGGGTTCGCGGTAAACAACATCCACCCCGTCTAAGATTTGCACATTATTTAAATCAATAACGCCGAGTTCAACTACCGAATCTTTCACCGTAAAATTGATCAGTGTATCCGTGTAGCCAGGCACGTCCAGTTTCAGATAGAACTGTTCATTCTTTTTAGCAGGAAAAGAGATGTTCAACTCCATGCTATCCATGTAATTTCCCTGAACTAAACTAGAGTCGGGTAGCGAGTAAACAATGCCACGTCCAATTCCTGCAGGAATTTCCTCGGCTGTCACCGTTAAGTGAACGCGCGCCGTTTGGGCAAATAGGGTAGAAGTTAATGTTAAAAAGGCAAAGGTCAGAAAAGCGAGTTTCATTAATAGGTTGTTAAGGTTTTAAACTGCATAGCGATATTAGTGGTTTTAGTTACAAATCCTCGTGTATTGAAAGTGCTTTTACAATCTTTTTACATTTTTTTTCAAATGAGCGGAAAGATGTTATGGCTTTAAGCATATAATAGTTAGCAGCTAATTTTAAAACTCATATTGAAGATGAGTAAATAGAGGAGAAGCCGAAAAGAAAGCCATACGGTCAAAAAAAGGAAAGCTTGCATCCCACGCGAAGACGAGCGACTTTTTCGGGAGAAAACGAAGAGAGGATCTTGCTTATCAATTGAAGACTGAGACCGAACTGGGAAGGTGAAGAGTCGAGGGGAGCTACTTATATCGCACCGCTAAACACGGCTGTGCTGGATTTTCAATCCTGCACAATCTTCATAGTTCACATTGTTCTTGCTAAAACTAAAGTTGAACCTCAAACTTTAATCTTGCACCGCTACAACCAAACCATCAAAATTAAAAGCAAAAAAGAGAAGAGCGTGCACCACACGCGAAGACGAACGACTTTTTCGGGAGAAAAACAAAGAGAGGATCTTGCTTAGCAATTGAAGACTGAGACCGAACAGGGAGGGTGATAAGTTGAGGGTAGCTACTCATATCGCACCGCTACAACTGCTGTGCTGGATTTTCAATCCTGCACAATTTCCATAGTTCATATTGTTTTGCTAAAACGAAAACTTACACCCATGCTTTGGTCTTGCCTCACTAAAATTTATGCTTAAACCGCTGTGCTGGATTTTCAATCCTGCACTATCTCCATAGTTTACATTGTTCTTACTAAAACTTAAGTTGAATCTCAAACTTTAATCTTGCCCCGCTACAACCAATTCATAAAAATAAAGGCAAAAAAAGAGGGGTAAGCTACTCATATCGCACCGCTACAACCTCCTACCCTTGCTACGTTCCCGTCCTGGGGGATTAAGAGGGAGCTGGTCGTATAAGACTTACCCCGCCGCAAAATTAGTACTTTAATCCAATTCAGGAAATTATTTCGTAGAGAATTCCAACAAAAAATTTAAACATAAAAAAAGAGCATCAACCAACGAACTGTGGAAGATGCCCTTTAATGGTATCTTTTTACTTGAATTACAAGTGCATAAAGTCTTTCTTAGCGAGTAATTCGTCTTCGGATTCACGGTAATCTGGATCGTCTACACAACAGTCAACAGGACATACTGCCGCACATTGTGGCTCATCATGGAAACCAACGCACTCCGTACATTTGTCCGTAGCGATGTAGTAAATGTCCATGTCAACAGGCTCATGATTGTCATCTGCCATCAATTCTTTTCCGTCCAATGTGGTAATCATTCCTGTTAGCGATGTACCGTCAGAATATTTCCACTCCGCTCCTCCTTCGTAGATTGCCGTATTCGGGCATTCTGGCTCGCAAGCTCCACAGTTTATACACTCATCTGTGATAATTATTGCCATGTGTCTCCAATTTTGTTCTGCAAATATACATAGCATAGATTACAATCTAAAGTGAATATTTTCTAAAATTCGGAGATACACTAAAATAGAATGGCTTTAGATTAGGAAACGATTTAGAATTACGCCTGAAAGACTTGCTCATTCTTAAGAGATGAAAATATGATACTACTTCGTAGGAAAAATGATTGATTGAGAATACTTTTGCGGTGTGAAACAGAAAGAAATAGTTAGCGGCTTTGTACAGTTGGGGAAACTGATGTGTGCTCTCGGGGAAAACGAGGACTGGAAGGATTTCAATATTGGTGTAACGGAATCAGAATACGAACAACTTCAGGGAATCATTAATCGACAGGTTGCCTATAATGGTTGGTTCACAAAAGAAAATGTTCGAAAGTCATTGTTGAACCTCGGATTGCAGCTTACGGAGGAGAAGTTAACTGCATGGACGTCGAATTATGGTTTTTCAACAGATCCAAAACGAGTTGGGATCATCATGGCGGGGAATATACCGTTGGTTGGATTTCACGATTTCTTGTGTGTGTTGATCGCTGGGCATATTGCTGTTGCCAAACTCAGTTCAAACGATAAGACGCTACTTCCAGCGTTGGCACAACATCTTGTGGAATTCAGTCCTGGACTAAAAGATCGAATTGAGTTTAGCACGGGAAGGATAGGAAAGATCGATGCTGTGATTGCTACGGGAAGTAATAATTCGATCAAGTATTTCGAAGAGTATTTTGGAAAGTACCCGCACATTTTTAGAAAGAATAGAACGTCTGTTGCTGTTTTGGATGGAACGGAAGAACCCGAACACTTACGCCGTCTCGGTGAAGATATTTTTGCCTATTTCGGACTCGGATGTCGCAATGTTTCGCACTTATTTGTTCCAGAATCGTTTGAGTTGAATCGTTTTTTTGAGGCAATTGTTGATCATGGAGAAATCATTCATAATAATAAGTACGGAAATAACTATGACTACCAACGAGCAGTTTACTTGATGAATCAAATCCCATTGTTGGATAATAATTTTGTCTTGCTTCGCGAATCGTCTGATTTGTTTTCGCCTCTCGCAATGCTGCACTTTGAGCGGTATTCAGATCTTAATGAGGTGAAAGAACGATTGGAACGTGAAGCTGAAAATATTCAAGTGGTCGTAGGGAAAGAATTTGAAGCGTTTGGCTCTGCCCAGTGTCCTTCACTTTCAGATTACGCGGACGGTGTTGACGTAATGTCTTGGCTTGAAACGATATAAATAGTCTTTTTTTTCTGTAAGAACAATTTCAATTTCGTATATTTAAGTTTGTTCTAATAATTTTCTACACTAGATTATGAAAACGCTTTCAGAGCGATCGGTATTCGCTGATTACTTAATTAAGAACTCCATCGACTTCATTGGTGCTGCTGATGAGAACGGAGATATTATTGAGTATAACCCAGCTGCTTTGAGGGCATTTGGCTACACCTTGGATGAAATTAAGCGTGTTCCCGTGCGCGAGCTGTATGCCAACGAAGAAGATTATATCAGGGTAACAACAGCGCTTGATAAATATGGGAAATTCGTTGGGGAAGTCCGAAACAAACGAAAGAATGGAGAAGAATTCATTTGTTTTTTGTCGGCAAACGTGCTCTGTGATGATGACGGGAATACCCTCGGCGTGATGGGCGTTTCTCACGATATCTCCTTGGAAAAGGAATTGGCCAGAAAGCTCGAAATTCAGAATGAGAAAAATGTTCAACTCTTGGAAGAATTCAGTGCGCTTTCGCGTATTGCGACGAATGTGACCAATGGAGTTGTCCTCACAGACCCAGAAGGTCGCATAAAATGGTGCAACGAAAGCTTTCAACGTATTTCTGGATTTTCCACCGAGGAACTAATTGGTTACCGTCCGAGCGAAATTTTTCCAGTGCCTCACTTTTTTCGCGACGAGTTTGATGAATTGATCGAAAATGCTCCGCTGCTTGAAGATGCAGTGCAAATTCCACACTATCGAAAGAATGGAGAATTGTATTGGCTGCTAGTAGAATCGACGCCTGTGTACAACGACGAAGGAAAAATGGTCGAAATTATTGAGGTATGTACCGAAATTACGGCTCAAAAGAATGCTGAAATTGCCTTGGCAGAAAGCGAAGCGAATTTTAGACAGATGTCGGAAACAATCGAGGATGTCTTCTTTTTATACGGTGTACAGGATGAAGAATACGAGTACATCAGTCCAAATTCAACCCAATTGATGGGAGCTTCACCAGACTTTTTCTATGAAGGGAATAACTATTCGCAACAATATATTCACGAAGAGGACCGTCATTTGGTCAGAAAAGGGAGAATGGAAATTGCGAACGGACATCCATACGATGCAGAATTCCGAATTTTGATAAATGACGAAGTGCGATGGTTGAAGGAACGTGTTTTTCCCATTCGAAATGAATTCGGAGAGGTGATAAAAGGTTCTGGAGTGGTGTCTGATATTACACGATTGAAACGTGACCGAGAACTGATTGATGCACAGAATAAAAACATTGCGGAAAGTATCACTTACGCGCACCACATTCAGCGATCTACCTTGCAGGATGAACAGGATGTCTACAATATCTTCCCAGAATCTTTCCTGTTTTTCAAGCCGAAAGGTGAGTTGAGTGGAGATTTTTACCTGATGGAACATGTCGTTACGGACAAAAAGGAGCGACTTCCTGTATTTGTAGTAGCTGATTGTACAGGACATGGTGTTCCTGGGGCCATTTTGAGCATATTATGCATCAGTTTGATTCGTCAAACACTGACACACAAGCGCATCAATTCGCCTGCTGAAGCATTGGATGCAGTTCGAAATAATCTCGGTAAACTCTTTCAACCAGGAGAGACGAAGCGCGTGAAGGATGGAATGGACGTCGGTTTTTGTGTGGTTCATGAAGACTTAGGACAAGTTCGCTTCTCGGGCGCTAAAATGAACGCGCATTTGCTCCGTGATGGTAGATGGATCGAGTTGAAAGGATCGAAGCAACACGTTGGTTACAGCGAAACGCCGGAGCCATTCAATAATGTAATTTTCAATTACGAAAAAGGTGACTATTTGTACTTGTTTACCGACGGATATGTTGATCAGTTCGGAGGAGGGAAGAATAAGAAGTACCTCAAAAAGAGATTGCTTCGTTTCTTAGCATCCATCGTCAGTGAACCCATTCAAGTTCAACGCGAATTGGTTGATTTAGAATTCCATTCTTGGAAAGGTGACGAAGAACAAACCGATGATATCTGCTTGTTTGGAGTGAAATTACCTTAACTTACGAGTAGTTCATACGCCTTTTGAATCTGCACGAATCGTTCTTCTGCAATTTCTTGTTGCTCTTTACTGTGCGTAGCAAAACGATCGGGGTGATGTACTTTGGCCAAGCTACGATACGCTTTTTTGATTTCATCTGGTGATGCATTCACGGAAACACCCAGAATTTTCGCCGCTTTTTCTCGTCGGTATTCCCGTTGCGACTTCGTGGGTTGGCTTCGCTTGAATTGATCACGATACGCGTCTTCATACTTCGAATACATCGCCATGATACTGTCAAAATCCTTCTTAGAAATATCCAATAAATCCGATAACTGAATAAGAAACTGCTTTTCCTTCGGATTAATACTTCCATCCACGGCACTCAATCCTGCTAGAAAATAAATCAATTGCGAACGCTGTGAAACAGAACGAAGGTGATGCTTAAGCCAAGGTGTTATCGTTCCTAGTTTTACGGGATTCTGAAAGGAGCCACTTAACGCACGCATGAAGTCGGTATCCGATTCCGTAAAGTGTTGTTCAAAGTAGCGATGCAGGTATCCCATCTTGTTCTTGAGGTCATCTTGATCTTTCCGAAGCATAAGTCCTCCTAATCGAATGTAGGCTTCCAGTAATGCATCTTCCGAGTACTTCTGCTTCGAATTAAAAATACCTGAGTTCCAGCTTTCCAAGGCTTTATTGTATTGATACTTTGAGTAAAGAATATACCCGATTCCACCACCAAAAAACATCAGGAAAACATGAAATCCTTGGTTTAGCAAAAGATCATCGTAGCCCACAACTTCATCAACTCCATATTTCGTAATAAAAGACAGGATAATGACTGCCAAGAATAGGCACAAAAAGTAGAGGGATGTATTGGAGAATTTCATGCTACTTTAAAATCAATTCGTCCACAAACAACCAAGTATCGTTTCCGTTTCCAAGGTGCCATTCTGGACATTTCCCTGAATTTTTTACAGTAATTCTGATCTTTTTGAATTTTTCCGAAGCATTCAATTTCGCTGTGCTTATGACTTTATGTGGTGCCATTTCCGACGCTGACTCTGCTGCGAACGATTCACTTCCAATTTGAGTGAAATTGACCCCATCCGTCGATCCTTCGTAAATGATTTCTTTGGGTAAGAAAATCCACGATTTCATATCCGACATACAACCGATGCCCACTTCAGATAGCGATCGGCCTCCACGAAAAGAAACTTCCACCACGATATCCTGAGCCCAGTATCCTTGCCAATCGCCCGTACGGAATTCGTTTCCTCCTGAAATACCATCAATCAATGCAAAATCGCCGCCTGCAGCATACTGATTGGAATATTCGGAGAAGAGTTTCAATGAAATGGAATTGTCACGCTTCACAAAGTCGTTGCGTACATTCGTACTGAAATAGCCATCTTTCCATCCTCTCGCTTGAATGGTGGTGTTTTCCTTGATGGTGAAAGGCCCAGTGTATTTCGTTGCCGTTAAACTTCCATCGGGAATGGAACCGTCCAAAGTGTAGTAAATGTCTACTTCATCATCGAACAAAACGCCGAGCGAAATTTCCATTTCATCGTCGAATACGCGTTTTTCTTGCTCAATGAAAGGAACAGGAACGAATTTTTCGGTCACCTTGGAAACGGTAGGAGCGTGCGGCAATGAATTACGCGCGTAATTTGGCTTGTTGTCCATCACAATCGTCAGTTCTCCACCGGCTAAGATTGCTTCGTGCGAAATATAGTTTTGCTCCAATTCTTTTCCGTTAAGCTGAATAGATGAAATGTATTTGTTGAATGGTGAGTTGTTTTTAGTTTGAATGGTAAAAGAATTGCCGTTTTCAAGGTGGATGGTTGCTTTTTCCATTATTGGACGACCAATTTCATAATACGGATTTCCAGGAGCAATTTGATAGATTCCCATCGAGCTCAAAACGTACCACGATGACATTTGGCCACAGTCTTCATTTCCAGACAATCCATCGGGTTCTGTCGAATACATTTCTTTCATGATTCGATCAAGGTAGTGCTGAGTTTTGTCGGGAGAGTTTGTGTAGTTGTACAAATACGCCATGTGATGCGATGGTTCATTTCCATGCGCGTATTGTCCGATCAATCCTGTGATGTCCACTTGGTGCCTTCCTGATAAGTTAGATTCAGTAGTGAACAAGCGATCCAACCACATTTCGAGTGAATCTTTTCCTCCAAGCAAATCGGTGAGAACTCCTACGGCATGCGGAGCATACAAGGAATATTGCCAACTGTTAGCTTCCGTATAGTTGAAATTGACCTCGGCTGGATCAAAAGGACTGAACCATTGTCCTGCACGACGCGCGCGCATGAATTTTGTAGAGGGATCAAACGCATTGATGAAATTTAAGCTTCGCTTTTCGTAGCGTTTAATCAGTTGGTTATCTGGATTTTGTCCCAGTTTAGCGAATTGCGCAATACAGAAATCGTCGTACGCGTATTCGAGTGCTTTGGAAACAGATTCAGGTTCACTTCCGAGATCAATAAATCCTCTTCGTCCAAAGCTTTCTTTTCCAAATTCATCAAAATTGGACGTAGCGACCATCATGTCCAAGAACTTCTGGTAATCAATTGTACGATCAGATGTTCTTCCCAATCCCTTCGCGTAGGCATCAGCAATAACGGAAACGCTGTGGTAACCGATCATGCATTCCGTTTCATTGGCAGCTAACTCCCAAACAGGCAAATCTCCTCCTTGATCAAACTGACGTTCGAAGGTGTTGAGGAAATCAAGTGTTCGGTCTTGCTGCACCAAAGTGAATAATGGATGTGTTGCTCGATAGGTATCCCAAAGTGAGAAAACGGTGTAGTTTTTTCCCTCGGAGTCGGATAGTTGATGAATTTCATTGTCTCTTCCGCGGTAGCGCCCGTCTACATCACTGAATAGGTTAGGGGCGAGGAATGAGTGGTAGAGCGCAGTGTAAAAGGTAATTATCGTTTCGCGATCTTTCGAATAGAAGTCAACACGACCAAGTTCCTTGTCCCATTTCTGGGTAACCTCCGCTCGTAGTCGATTGAAGTTCCAGTCAGCAATTTCCTGCTCAACGTTCTTTTTCGCTCCAGCTTGATCAACTCCAGAAATTCCTACTTTCAGCAATACTTTGGAAGTTCCTTTCGGGAAAATCAGTAGGAGTTTGTGTTTTCCATCCTTTTTTACTTTTCGAACCTTTTGAAAAGGAATGTCTGTTTCTAAATGAAAGTAGAAATGTTGTTCTGTGGCCCACGCTTGAGAAGTACGAAAACCTTGAATGGTGTTTTTATCAATGACATCAAAACCTGCATCAAGCACGCGATCACGATGATCCAAGTCGAATAGGATAAAGCGTTTTCCATCAGGATCGTTGAACGTGTATTCATGCATGCCGCTTCGTTCGCTCACGGTTAAGCGAACATCGATGTCTTCTTCAATCAATTTTACGTCGTAGTATCCAGGCTTCGCATTTTCTTGATCATGCGAGAATGAAGATCCGTAACCTTTTTCCGTCAAATAACCTGGTTCCAGTTTTGGACTACCAGATTGTGGCACAATCAGCAAATCACAGTAATCGGGAACACCCGTGCCGCTCAAATGCGTATGACTAAACCCGTAAATAACCGAGTCAGAATAGTGATATCCCGAGCAGCCATCCCAACCTTCGTAACGCGTATCAGGGCTCAATTGAATCATTCCAAAAGGAGCGGTTGCACCCGGATAGGTGTGCCCATGTCCTCCCGTCCCAATGAAGGGATTAACATACAAAGACTTCGAGATTTGTCTCACCTGTGCGTCTCGATTGAAATGTTTCTTTCGAGCATCTTGCGCACGGCGTAATTCATCGATTTGTCCAAAAGAATGCAACACGAGGAAACACGAGAGAAGCGTCAGAAATTTGTTCATAGTATGGGATTTCATAATCTGCTATTCAAAGGTGCGAAATCTTGAGCAAAATTCAGGACGATTGTGCACAATAGTCAATTGGTTAGAAATCCAAGTTGGTGCAGAAATGCCCACCGTGTTAATCTTTGTTAGAAGATGAAAGTGTTTGAATTCATTTCGATATTTTGGCACTCGATTGACTGTTTATGAAACGTACATACCAACCGTTCTATTTTGTATTTTCCCTGATTGTACTTTATTCGTGCGCCTCTCCGAAGGAGATGAAAATCGTTCAAAAGAATGCTGTAATAGCACTTCCTGATGATCTTACGGAGTTGTCTGGCGATGATTTTTCTCCGATAATGGAATCACTTGAATCTGCGAAAATAATTGGCGTAACAGAGTGTGTACATGAAATGGCCGAACCTTTCTACTTCAGAAATGCATTGATTAAACGTTTGGTTACGGAACAGAAAATAGGAGCCATTGCAATAGAGTCGGGTTTTTCTGAATCGCGTTTGTGCTACGATTTTATTCTCGGGAAGGATATTTCCTTGGATAGCGTGATGAACAATGGCTTTTCATGTATGTTTGAAACGATTGATGCCAACAGAGAGCTGTTGCTGTGGTTGAGAAACTACAATTCGAACAAGTCACCTGAAGAACAAGTACATTTTTACGGTTTTGACGTTCCAGGATGTCCACCCAATCCATTTTTGGAGGATGCGTATGCGGGATTTGACTATGTATTTGATTACCTGAATGAGGTAAATCCCTTGATGTCGAAACAGTTTCAGGAGAAGATTGATGTCTACAGAAAGTACTTAAAAATAGAACCAAATCCGACGGAAGAAACGGTCGACTATCAAGATCTTGATTCAGCAGGGTGGGAAAACCTTGAACATCTTCTGAAGGAATTGGAAACGGAATTTATCGCAAACAAGATGGAGTTTGTGCATGCATCATCCGAGTTAGATTATCAATGGGCGTTTCGTTCGGTTTCGAATGCGCGGGCAAATGTGAATTTCTTGAGGTCGATTGGCAATTCAGATTATACGTATGATGTTCGCGACTGTGGGCAATTTGAAAATGTTCAATGGATTCAGAAAAAAGAAGGTAAGAAGCGGCTCTTGCTTTTTGCACACAGTGTCCACTTAATGAAGGAAATCCACAGTGATAACCCAGCGGTTCTAGCACATCCAATGTGTGGTGAATATTTGGGTGAAGAATACGGCGATGATTACGTAGTAATCGGGAATTTCTATAGGAAACTTGATTGGTTGGACGGCGATCCACTTGAACTAGAGGAGGGAGCGTTGGGAGTTGATCTGTCGAAATTGGGAAGCAAGAATTACCTGATAAACGTAGATGATCTTAGTGAAGACTGGAAGAAAGAGTGGTTCATTCGAAACTTAAACTCTGGAGATGAATTATTGACTGATCTCGATAAATCGGTGGATATCATTTATTTCAACGACACCCAAACAACGCTTTTTCGTTACGAAGAGGATGAAAAGTAGAACAGGTTATTTGCTCCAAACCAAGGATGCAGAACCAAGAACAGCCGCATTTACATTGTGCAGGGAAGATATCCGAATTTCTACTTTGTTTTTGTAGATATTCAGCATGTTGGCTTCCATGTGCTCTTTTACTTTGGATGCAAATTTCTCTCCGCTTTGAGCAATTCCACCGAATAACACGAAGGCTTTCGGACTGGAAAAACAAGCGAAATTTGCCAATGATTTACCCAGAATTTCAGCAGTATAATCAATTATTTCTTGAGCAAACTGATCGCCTGCATCGGCATATTCAAATATTTCGCGTGCACTGGTCACATTCTTTTCGATAAGCACCGATGTCGCCTTTGAGACGGACTGCAATTCCGCAATGGATCGAACAACTCCTGTGGCTGAAACATAGGTTTCCAAACAGCCTTTTCGTCCACAGCCGCACAAACGACCGTCTGGAATCACTTGAATATGCCCGTATTCACCTGCAAAACCATCATGACCGTAAATCAATTCACCATTTACAATGATTCCGCTGCCCAATCCAGTTCCTAAGGTTATGGTAACAAAGTGCTTCAAATCTTGTGCATTTCCAAAGACCATTTCCCCCAAAGCTGCTGCGTTGGCATCGTTTGTAACGGACACAGGAACACCAAAAGCATTTTCAAAGATTTCTCCGAGCGGAATGATGCCTTTCCAAGGTAGATTTGGCGCAAATTCAATGGTAGATGAAAGGTTATTTCCGTTAGGAGCTCCAATTCCAATTGCACGAATACAATTCAGTAAATTCTTCTCTTCGAGATGATCATGAATGGATTTTGCCAATCCCTCAGGGGAAAGTACCGTACGCGTGTGAACAGAAGATTCATAGAGAATCTCACCTTGTTGTGAGCAGATGCCAAACACCGTATTTGTGCCACCAATGTCTATGCCTAGTGCGCATTCAGCATCATCCGTTTTGAGTTGAGAATTGATAGTTCGGTGTTTTGGTGAAAAACAAAAATAGCAAATTGTCTCTCTTACTATTCGATTAGCTCGAATAAAAAGACCTTTCCTGCTTTGGAAGTGGCTACCAAATGCGTTTCATTGGCGCCAAGTGAAAAGAAAGTTCCGTCTGCAAATGGCGTCCAGTTGATGCCTCCGTCCTCTGAAAAATCAATTCCATTTCTTCCGCAGGCATAGAAAACACCATTTTTTTCGAAGACACATGCGCGGTAGCCACGAGGAGGATTGTCGGGTTTCAACCAACTAATGCCACCATCATCGGTGTAAAAGCACGTATTCAAGCGTAATTCTGGACTGGTGTAGTCACCGCCAACGATCATTCCTACGGAATCATTCGCAAAATGAATGGAAAATGCACCCGAACCTTCGCCTGGATAATAGGGAAGAACAACGTCTGTCCACGTTTTTCCATTGTCCGTACTTTTGAAATACCGACTTTGTGATCCTCCCGAAACAAAAATATAGGTGCTATCATTTAAGATTTGAACGTTCGTTCCGCTGGCGGCAAATCCCGCTTCGTCTTTTATCGCCTCAATTTTCCCTTCACACGCTTCCCAATTCACGCCTCCGTCGTTGGTGTGAAACAAGCTAAAGTGTCCATCCACTGGATCTCCCATCATAAATCCACGTTGACCGAGAAAATCCATTCCATCAAGGAAAATCCCCTTCCATATTTCAGGGTGAATAATGTTCGTTTCTCCGCTATTGCTGATTCTTACGAGTTTTCCCGTCTCACCACTTTGAATGCCTAGAATATGGTTCCCTGAGCGCTCTACATCACGCATTTCTGTAAAATTATCAAGGCCAAACAGCAATTGAACGCTTTCCTTTTCTGTATTGAAATAATAAAGTGCACCGTTCGAGTGTCCTGCGAAAATTCGCTGTCCTTCCACGAGTAGTCCACGCGCATAAATGTCTGCGTTACCACATTGCAACGGAATAACTTTCTGGTTTTTGCGGAGGTACTTTTTGCTTCGGAATTGTGCCGAAACGGAAAGAGAAACTCCTAAAAACAGAAGACTAAGAACGATACCTCTTTGTAAACTTTTCAATTTGTGAGCGTTTAAGTTGATCCAAATCTTGCGGGACTTCACGTTTCCATCGTTTGTGCGACCACAACCAAAATTGAGGTTTGTCGAGAATCTGCTTTTCCAAGAGATGAACGTGCTTTTCCGTTATTTCTCCCCAAGATAGACTTTTTGCGTCTTCAGTAATGATTTCAAGCTCCATTTCGTAGTAGCCACGCTTGATTCGATGTGTTGTGAAGAAAACAACGGCATAGTCCAATTCATTTGCCATCATTTCAGCTCCAAAAAGTACGGCTGTTTGCTGATTGAGAAAATCTGTCCAATAACTTTTGCGCGCATCACCTGGCGATTGGTCTGAAAGTACCAAAACCGATTTGGGTAAATCCGTAGGCTGTGCCAATGCTTCGCGATAATTCCCCGCATGAATCACATTCATTCCAAATCGTGAACGTCGTTCATTTACTTTTTTATCCCAAAATTTTGAACTCAGTGGCATTCCAATTCCGTACGCTTCAAATGGAAACAGAAAGGCTTGAGAAGTAATCAACCATTCCCAGTTGTTGTAATGTCCAGAGACGAGTAGAACATTTCTGTTTTTTTTAGCAAGTTCCTCCATGATTTCGGGATTTCTCACTTTGAAACGTCGCTGAAGCGAAGCCTTAGAAATAGTTAGGTTCTTTATTCCTTCAGCCAACAAATTGGTGAAATGGCGGTAATACTTTCGTTTGATCTTATCCCGTTCTTTCTTCGAAAGGTTCGGGAAACTGCGCTCTAAATTTCCATCAATTACCTTACTGCGATACGGAACAATGGTGATAATGAGCAAGTAGAAGAAATCCGTAAATAAATACAAGATAGGCAAGGGGAGAAGTGATATGGGAATCACCAAAACATAATATGCAAATGCAGCTAAAATCATCGTTTGTATTTATTTCCCCACAAGCGGTTGATGTTTTCCTCTACGTCCTTTTCTCTTGGATTACTTCCTGCACCAAAAAATGGCGTTCCGCTTAATTCTTCTGGCATGAATTCTTGATTCACGAAGTTGCCAGGATAATCGTGCGAGTATTTGTAGCCTTGACCGTAGCCCAATTCTTTCATCAACTTTGTGGGTGCATTTCTCAGTGGAAGCGGCACACCTAAATTCCCTGTTTGCTTCACAACTTGCTGCGCACGATTGATTGCCATGTACGCTCCATTTCCTTTCGGAGAGTTCGCAAGATAGATGGTGCATTGTGCCAAGATAATCCGGCTTTCTGGCCAACCAACTGATTGAACGGCTTGAAAGCAGTTATTCGCCATCAACAAAGCATTTGGGTTGGCTAGTCCGATGTCTTCCGATGCAGAAATAATCAATCTTCGCGCAATGAATTTCGGATCTTCACCTCCTTCTACCATACGTGCAAGCCAGTAAACTGCCGCATTGGGGTCGCTTCCTCGAATTGATTTAATGAAGGCAGAAATAATATCGTAGTGTTGCTCACCGTCTTTGTCGTACGAAGCTACGCTTTGCTGGGCCGTTGCTTTCACAAGTGCATTATCGATGACAATATCCTGTTGTTCTTTGAAGGTTCCAATGATGATTTCAAAAACGTTCAAGAGTTTTCGAGCATCTCCTCCCGAAATAGCCAACAACGCTTCGATTTCTTTCAATTCAATGTTCTTTGACTTCAAGAGTTCATCTTGTTCAATCGCAGCATGTAAAATCGAGGTGAGCGACTCTTTTGTATGACCTTTCAAGGTGTAGACTTGACAACGCGAAAGCAAAGCTGATATGACTTCGAAAGAGGGGTTTTCAGTCGTGGCTCCAATTAATGTGACAATTCCTTTTTCGACAGCTCCCAAGAGTGAATCTTGCTGCGCTTTGGAGAAACGATGGATTTCATCAATGAATAAAATGGTACCTGATTGCTGAAACATGCCCGCCGACTCTACTTTTTGAATTACTTCGCGTACATCTTTCACTCCAGATGAAATGGCAGATAGCGTGTGAAACGGTCGATTTAAGTGTCCCGCAATCAAATAAGCCAATGTTGTTTTTCCAACACCGGGAGGTCCCCAAAAGATCATGGATGGAATCAATCCAGAATCGAGCGCTCGACGAAGTGAGGCACCTTCCTTCAAAAGGTGGTCTTGTCCTTTGTACTCGTCGAGTGTTTTGGGACGCATGCGTTCGGCTAATGGCGCTTGAATTTTCATGAATGGATGAATTGAGAGCAAAAATAAGCATTACAGAATGATTGAATAATTGAAAAATTCAAAATTGAAGAGCGAACTAACAAGAAGCGCTTGTTTCAATCTTTTAATCCTCTAATTATCCGAAGGATTTCGAGGGAAATTCGCCATGACTTGGAATTTACCGCCTAATTTCGACATTAAATCTTTCCATAAATCATCGTTCCCATCGTCTAGAATCATTGTGTCGGGCAATTTTTTGAGTACAATCCACGATTTTTCATCCAATTCACTTTCTAGCTGCCCTTCATCCCAACCTGAATAGCCAATGAAGAAGCGAAAATACTTGGCATTCTCTTTATCTTCAAGTAGGAGTTTTTTTACGAAGTCAAAGGTTCCTCCGATGTGTAAATCACCTGCAATTCGCTGGGAATTTGGGATACGATCACCGAGAGAATGGATAAAGAAAAGATTGCTCTTATCTACAGGACCTCCAACGCTAATGCGGACATCAACATCGGGGAAATCGGGGATTAATTCGTGAATATCAATTTCAAGAAAATTATTGAGAACAAAACCGAAGCTGCCATTGGGTGAATAATCACACAGGTAAACTACGGAGCGCGTGAAAAACGCATCATTCAGAAACGGCTCAGAAATGAGTACTCTGCCTGGCTTTGGCTGGTTGTTATTTGCAAAGTCAAAATCAATCACGATGAAAAAATACAAATTTTAGATCATTCATGAACGATGCAACCAAATATTGAATCATTCTAAATTTGAATCGCTTTTTAGAATCGAACCAAATCCTACAGGAATGAAGGTGGTTTTCGAATGTCGATTTTCGCATCGCTGAACATCATAGACGTTGATCGAATGCTGAACAAGAAGCTTTGGTTTCCTCCAATGGGCGTCCAGTGGAAGGCGAGCGCCCAACAGTGCATGTCTCTCGTCAAGGTAAAGCGCGAGTTGGTGATTTTCCCAGTTGCTAAATCTAAATTGGTCGTAGTTGCCAATTTCCATCGCTTCGTAAAGCTGACATCTCCCGTAACCATCAAGGTTTGAATTTTGTTGACACGATCGGGTGAAAATTCAGAAATGTTCTGATTCACGTTGATATTGTAGACGTGCGAAAGTGTCACTTTCCATGGAATATCAAAGTTGATTGCATGTTCGGGATGAAGCGCAAAATACGCGTAATCGGCCGTCCAGTTATCTTCCATTCGACTCTGCGTTTCTTCGATTATTTCGCGACTTTCTTGAGAGGTGAGTGTGATGGTTGTGGTTAAGTTTGTATTCAAGAAACGACCAAGTTTTCCGTTCGAGTTCACGGCAAAATCCTTCAGGGTTGCGCCTGTTTGTTCATTCCATCCGTAGGCACTGAACGAAGAGGTAGAAACAAAGTTGAGCCATTTAATTGG
Organism: Flavobacteriales bacterium; assembly: GCA_013373595.1. Taxonomy (GTDB): domain Bacteria; phylum Bacteroidota; class Bacteroidia; order Flavobacteriales_D; family Crocinitomicaceae; genus UBA4466. The sequence continues at coordinate 23,959 of JABXHO010000023.1, forward strand.
ACTAATCCGAAGGTTTAGGGAGATATTTGAAAGGTTGTTGGTGTCTTTGAGGAAGTCGTAATTTCCTGAAATCGAGAATCCATCAATCAAGCGTGTACGTTTGAAACCGTCCACTGTGTCTTTATCACTTTTACGCTTGAGCTCAAGTGTATTATTGAAATTAAAGGTGATAAGTTGTTGGTCGCGCGTATTTCCTACAGTATACAAACTGCGTTCAAAAGGTGAATAAATGACGGTGTCTTTCTCTGTTCCTGTTCCGTATACCAAGGTTTTATTAGCATTTAAATTCGGAATGTATCGATAAGAAACAGAAGGCGTGAGGACATGTCGAACGAGTGGCTTGTTCTTTCCAACAAAACGATAGTAGGAGTAAAGAACCGTTGTTGCCTGAGCGTTGAGTGATAAATAATCGGCTGTTCCAAATCTGGGAAGTTCATCGATAATGAGCGAATCGTTTGTAGCGTCGTACCATTGATTGATTTGTTGGAAGTTCATTTTGTTTACATAATTCAAAGATGGCGTCAATTTCAAGGCGCTTTTGAACAAACTAGCCGTGGTTTGCATCGTAGCTGTATGCTGGAAACCGTTCATGAACTCGTCGTTAATCGCACTAAAATTTCGATCTGGAAGCAAGGAATCAGCAAAAAGCGCTCGATTTTGACCTTCGAAGTTGTAGGTCATACCAAAACGCGAGAAAATTTGCTTCCAACCATCCGATCCATTCACTAATTTTTTGAGCGGATAAAATCGGGTAACGTTTACATTCACAATTGGACTGGTCAACGAAATATTTTCCGAAATCGAGTTCTGACGCATGTTCGCTTTCATTCCAGCAGAAAGAATCGGAATATTCGGAAATTTTCGGGTGATGTTGATGTCGGAAGACAAGGTGTTGTTGAAGTATTGTTCGTTCAAAGGGTCCAAGCTGTTCTGGGTATTGTTGTCAGAAATAAAGTTGACATTTGCTGCAAATCCCCAATATGGACTTGATTTGGCGTCCTTGTTATGCGTCCACCCAAAAGTGACCTTGTTTTGATTAACGTCCGTTGGAAATCCCGACTTAAATTGCTGGAATCCAGCGTTAACTGATCCCCGATATCCGTATCGTTTTGCGTAGTCTGTTTTGTTTCGGAGTCCCCAACTTCCTCGGCTATAGAGCGTTCCGTAAAAGGTTGTTTGAAGTCGATCGTTGATCGGAATGTAATAACCCAAATCTTGCAATCCGAAACCAAATTCGGAAATAGGAGCAAATTGAGGGAAAATCAATCCTTTGGATTTCTCTTCGGCTTGGGGAATCACACTAAAGGGAAGTCCTAAGGGCGTGGGAACACCAGCAATCCATAAATTCATTGGTCCCGTTACAATGCGTTTGTTGGGAATCAATACGGCTTTAGAAAGCTGAAAATGGTAATGTGGCTCTTCTAAATCACAGGTGGTAAATCGTCCTTTTTTGAAGTGGATTTCTTCGTTGGCGTGACGTTTAGCCGTTTCCATGTACAAGTTCATTTCGTCCTGCACAATCGCTACTTCTTCAATGTATCCTTTTTCCGTGTCGAAATTGTAGCGAATGGAACTGGCTTTGATTTCATCACTTCCATCCGAAAATAACGGATACTCAACTTTATTAGAGTCTTTGTCGTAAGCGTAGCTTGCTAATACTTCATTCGTTTCGAGATCAATCAAAATGTAACCAGCGGTCATTTTTACTTCGCCGTTGTCCACTTTTGCATCACCGTAAAGGTGTACCTGTTTCTTCCTTAGGTCGCTGTAGATGGAGTCTCGGGCGCTGTAATAAATCGGAGCGTCTAAGTCGGATTTATCAACCGTCATAGTGTCCCGTGCCGTTGAATCTTGCGCGTAACTAACAGCATCTACGCACATTATTAACAATGCGCAGAGTATAAATAGATGTATGGAACGCTTTTTGAACAATGAATGCTCGTTACTTTGTTAGTAGATTGCTTTAACGGCGCAAAACTATTAAAATTACATTGAAATGATGGAAAATAGAAAGCATAGTCGTCGCCTGCTTGTGTTTTTAACATTGATTACCATTTTTACAGCACAATTAGGCTTCGCTCAAGATGATGAGGCTTCCTTTGCTTCGCTGAAAACAGTGGTGATTGATGCGGGGCACGGAGGGAAAGATCCTGGATGTCATGGTGGTCATGCACAAGAGAAGCATGTTTGCCTGTCGATGGCGTTGATGCTGGGGGAGCAAATCAAAAAGAATTATCCGCACATCAATGTGGTTTACACACGAGAAACGGACGTTTTTGTTGAACTCGATGAACGTGCAAAAATTGCCAACCGAAATGATGCAGACTTATTTATATGTATTCATGCCAATGCAGCAAGTCCAGCAGCATACGGAACGGAAACGTATGTTTTGGGATTGCACCGCACAGAATCACAGCAGGCCGTAGCAGCTAGAGAGAACGCAACCATTCATCTTGAAGATGATGGCGGAAAGAAATACGAAGATTTTCAAATGACGCCTGATGCGATTATCGCGCGACAAATTCAGTTGAGCGTGTTCCTGGATCAATCGATCAGTTTTGCAGATAAACTTCAACTTGAATTTAAAAACTTAGGACGATACGACCGCGGAGTGAAACAAGCAGGATTCTTGGTGTTGTACAAAACGACCATGCCGAGTGTGCTTATCGAAACAGGATTCTTAACCAATCCAAAGGAAGAAAAATTCTTGTCCGATTCTACCACTCAACGACAAATGGCAAACGCCATGTTCACAGCATTCAAAAAATACAAGAATGAGTTGGAGGGAGTCGAAGGACAGGTGGATGCCAATATTGAAGTGGAAGACATGCCGAAAGCGGAGGAAGTTGAAAATCCAATTCCAATTGTTTCACCAGATGATAAAAAAGATGTTGTGGTCTTCCGCGTACAGGTCGAAACAGCTACAGAGCCAATTTCATTGACAGACAAGAAGTTCAAAGGGTATACCGTGTATGAATACATTCATGGTGGACTGTATAAGTACACAATGGGGAATTTCGAGAACGATGTTGAAGGAGCGACAGAGTTTCAGCGAAAACTGCGTGAACAAGGTTATTCACATGCATTTGTTGTTGCGTTTCTCAATGGAGAGCGGATTAATTTGCAAAAAGCTGTTAACTTAGCAGAAAAATAAATCCATGAAGTATTCTAAGGAAATCATTACTGGAATTACCACTGTAGTGGCCATCGGCTTGTTGGTTGTGGGAATTAATTTTTTGAAAGGAGGAAGCTTCTTTGGAGGTGATGATATCTATTATGCGTATTTCCCAACTTCTGGAGGTGTAACTCCAGCAACGTCGGTGTACGTGAATCAAGTGGAAATTGGAAAGGTGTTGGAAGTGGAATATGTTGGAGGTGATGATTCACTGAAAATGGTTCGCATGAAATTCAATATCCAAAAGGAAGGATTTCAAATTCCGAAAGGATCAAAATTGGAAGCTGGAGGAATCGATTTGTTTTCAAAAGGAATCATCGTCCACGTAAATCAAGATATTTCAAAAGGATACTATGAGCCGGGAAGTAAAATTCAAGGTGAAGTTTCAGTTGATATTGTGTCGCAGGTGCAAGCTTATGCCGATCCAATTACACAGCAATTGCAAGTAATGATGGGGTCTGTCGACAGAATGGTAAACGGAGTTAAGGCCTTTTGGGATGAAACGGCAACTTCTGAAATCGAAGAGAGTATGCGTCAAGTGAAAATTGCCATTAAGAAATTTGGTGATGCTGCTACGCAGATTCAAGATTTGATCGGAGATGAGCGTGTGAAAATTTCACGCATCATGAGTAATGTGCAGTCAATTACGGAAACCTTGAAGGAAAGTGATGATCAAGTGAAACACATTCTCGGTAACGTGAAAGAAGTAACCGACGAAATGGTAACGCTCGATTTCAAAAGTGTAATGGAAGACGCTCAAAAGACGCTTCAATCGGTAAACGAAGTACTGGACGCTGCAACAAACGGAAACGGAACATTATCAAAATTGGTCAACGACGAAGCATTGTACAACGAACTTGTTGAAACAAATGCCGACCTTCAAAATCTACTGAAAGACTTACAACTTCATCCTGAACGCTATATTCACTTCTCAGTAATTGGCGGAAAAACCAAAGGTGCGAACTTCACACCCGAGGAAGAGAAGGAGTTGAAGAAAATAGTAGACGAGAGAACGAACTGAAACTAATTTATTAATTCATGGTATCTATTGCAGCATTTGCGATAATTTCATTGGCAGGATTTGGATTCTTTGCCTGGAATATGTTGAAAATAAGGTCGAACATCCTCATGGGACGCGATGTTGACCGATCAGACAACAAATCTGAACGTTTGAAAACGATGTTGTTGGTCGCGTTTGGACAAAAGAAAATGTTCTCGCGTCCAATTCCAGCATTTTTGCACTTCGCGATTTACGCAGCATTCATCATCACGCAAATCGAATTGATCGAGATCGTTGTAGATGGATTATCGGGAGAACACCGTATTTTCAGAGAAGCACTCGGAGGATTTTACACCTTCATGATTAGTTTCATTGAAATCTTATCGCTACTCGCATTGATCGCAACAATTGCTTTCCTTTCTAGAAGAAATTTATTGAAGATCCCTCGTTTCAACATGAAAGAAATGAAGGGGTGGCCGAAAATTGACGGTAACATGATTCTTTTCATGGAACTTATCTTGGTTTGCTGCATTTTCACAATGAATGGAGCGGATGAAGTGGCCTACAATCGTGGTTATATGCACGACGGTGTTCTACATCAAGGATCTTACGGTTTTGCTATCAGTAGCTTTATCGGGCCTTTATTGTTTGATGGTTTGAACGACGCAACCTTGCACACACTTGAGAGAATCGGGTGGTGGGGACACATCGCAATGGTATTCGCATTCTTAAACTACCTTCCATATTCGAAGCACTTGCACATTTTGTTTGCATTCCCAAATACCTACTACTCTAACTTGGAGGCGAAAGGACGTTTGACGAACATGGAATCGGTGACGAACGAAGTAAAGTTGATGATGGACCCAACAGCAGATCCGTTTGCAGTACCTGCAGAAGGAGCGGCAGAGCCACAGAGATTTGGAGCAAAAGACGCAACCGATTTAACATGGAAAAATCTTTTGGATAGCTATTCGTGTACAGAATGTGGACGTTGTACGTCATCTTGTCCAGCCAATATCACTGGGAAGTTGCTTTCTCCACGTAAAATTATGATGGATACGCGTGATCGTATTGAAGAAATTGGAAACAATGTGCGTAAGCACGGAAAAGATCACGATGATGGAAAGAGCCTCTTGGGTGATTACATCACGGAAGAAGAAATTTGGGCTTGTACTTCATGTAACGCATGTGTGCAGGAATGTCCGGTAAACATCGATCCATTGTCAATTATTGTTGATTTACGTCGCTATTTAGTGATGGAGGAATCGAAAGTTCCGTCTGAATTGACAGGAATGTTGACAAATATTGAGAATAACGGTGCACCGTGGCAATTTAGTCCAACTGACCGATTGAATTGGAAAGACGAAGCATAAATGGAGGAGAAGGAAAGTAAGCTGATCGAAACGAAGGTAGATGGAGAAACTGTCTCTCCAATCCTTCCGGAGAATATCAAGAATTATTTGATTGATATCGATGGAACGATAACGGAAGATGTTCCCAATGAGGAGCCTGAGCGAATGGCAACTTGTGAGCCGTTCCCAGATGCCTTAAAAACATTGAACGAATGGTACGATCACGGTCATATCATTACGTTTTTTACATCCCGTTTGGAAGAACACCGAGAAGTGACTGAGGCGTGGTTAAAAAAGCACGGTTTCAAGTATCACGGAATGGTCATGGGAAAGCCAAGAGGAGGGAATTACCATTGGATCGACAATCACATGGTGAGAGCGACGCGTTACGATGGGAAGTTCACTCACCTCGTTGAAAAAGAAGTGAATATTCAAGTATTTGAAGAATAAATTATGAGTTTGCACGTACCAACAATGGCCGAAAAAATGGCGGCAGGAGAATCACCAGAGATTTTATTCTGGGTGGGATGTTCTGGAAGTTTTGATGATCGAGCGAAGAAGATCACAAAAGCACTTGTGAAAATTTTGAATGAGTGCAAAGTGGATTTTGCCGTACTTGGAACAGAAGAAAACTGTACAGGTGATCCAGCAAAGCGAGCAGGAAACGAGTTTACGTTCCAAATGCAAGCAATGATGAACATTCAAGTGTTGGATGGTTACGAAGTAAAAAAGATCGTAACGGGATGTCCGCACTGCTTCAATACGTTGAAAAATGAATACCCTGAATTGGGAGGTAACTACGAAGTAATTCACCATACACAATTGATCCAAGAGTTAATCAACCAAGGGAAATTGGCGTTGAAAGGTGGAGGAACATTCAAAGGAAAGAAGATTACGTTCCACGATCCATGTTACTTAGGACGTGCGAATGATGTATACGACGCACCGCGCGAATTGATCGAGAAGCTTGATGCTGAAATGGTGGAGATGAAACGTTGCAAAACAAAAGGTCTTTGCTGTGGAGCTGGAGGAGCTCAAATGTTTAAGGAAGCAGAAAAAGGAAACAAGGAAATCAACGTAGAACGTACAGAAGATGCCTTGGAAACAAATGCGAATATCATCGCAACAGGTTGTCCTTTCTGTAATACCATGATGACGGACGGCGTGAAAAACTTCAATAAAGAAAATGAGATTGAAGTATTAGACGTAGCAGAGTTAATCGCGAATGCAGCAGATTTATAGTATGAGTTGGAACAATCTTTCCCCATCTTCCAAAGTTTGGATTTACAAAGCCAATCGCGAATTGACTGCCTCGGAGCAGGATTTCATCCGTAAGGAATTAGATGTATTTATTCCTCAGTGGGCAGCACATGGCAATAGTTTGTTCGGTGGAGCAGAGGTAGTGGAAAATTGGTTTGTCGTGTTAGCAGTGGATGAATCGCAAACGATGGCTTCTGGCTGTTCAATCGATACTTCTGTCCAATTCATGAAAGCTTTGGGGAAAGAATTGAATGTGGATTTCTTTGATCGTATGAACGTATTGATTTCAGATGCTGGAGAGAAGAAACAAGTACACTTTTCTGAAATTGGCAATCATCCTGAAGCGAAAATTTACAATCCACTGGTTTCAACCCTTGGAGAATTCACATCAAACTGGTTGGTTCCCGTGAGTGAAAGTCAATTTGCGTAATTTCATCATTTGATTTTTTGACGGACTCCGCAAGTATTGATTAATCCCGATGAGCATTGAGGCTCTCCAAGTGCGTAGGTAATTTTCAATCCTTCAATCGTTTCTCTTTCTTCTTTTCCTTTAACCGAATTCCACCAACCAATTTCCATTGATAATAGATTTGATTGTAGCGCATTTCACGGAATCGGATCGATTTAATGTCGAAATCACTCACAATCCAGAAGAAATAATCTGGTTTCGAATATCCAGCAATTAATCGAAGGTCGATGCGTGGAGCTAAACCAAGAACACCTCGCGTAGTAGTTCCAAACGAATAGGTCTTCGCTTGTACTACGGCTCCAAGTCCTCCGAAGACAGAAAATTGCCAATTGTTGATCCGTCCAACGTATGCATATCCGGGCACAACTCCCAAATCCAAAGCGTTGATGCTTTGTGCGAATGACTTGGATTGAGTGGTATCAATGAGTTCTTCTGGAGTTATTGCGTCCCATTTGTTGTTGATGCCAAATTGATTGAGAGTTCCTTTCACATAAATGGTGCCTTCTGGTTTCGTGTAATGTCCAACTTTTCCGAAAACAGCTGCCATTTTGAAATGATCATTGCGGAAATACCATCCATTAATCGATAAGCTATGAGCGATGGTATTTGGACGAAATAAATGAGGACGTAAATCATTCAATGTGTCGTTCCAGTTTTTCGCATTCACGATAACAAAACCTTCGTTATAGCGCCATTCAGCATCCCAAAAGGTTTTCTTTAAACTGAAGCTCGTTCCAATATTGAACAATTGAGATTTCCCAAATCGACTGTCGGGACGTAAGTTTCCTGGGATACCAAAACCTATTCGCAAACCGAACCATTTGTACTTGATCCCAAGCCCCATGGTAAGTTGAAGGTTGTGCTTGAATTTCAACTTCTTAACCCCTTCGTTATAATTGTCTTTGATAGAAAAAGGCGCAGAGTTGAATCCCAAATCACTAAACAATACAACACGTTCCTTGTACAATTGGTAAGGAATGGTATCGTTTGTCTCTTGGGAGTAGGATGATCCAATGGAAATCATCAGAAATAAGAAAACAATCCGCATTTTCATCACGCAAAAATAAGGAGAACTGCTCAATTAGTAAGAATTGCATTCTTTCAAGTTGTATTCAGTTTTTTCTCTTCTAAATGGATAAGATGAATTTTGAAAAGGCTGTTACTTTCTTGCCAGCGGGTTAATAAGTTCACGTTCGAATTGTTAAACAAGAAAAAGAACTTATTTTTGTCGAATAGTCAAAACACATGAAGAAGCTCTATAAATTCCTACTGAACAAACTTCCACGACCTCTTTTAATTCGTTTGAGTTATCCATTCAAGAAGGTTGCACCACTTTTGTACAAAGGTGATAACGTGGAATGTCCAGTTTGTGAGCGTTCTTTCAGAAAGTTTCTGTCTTACGGTTCGGATGTAGCGCACAGAGAGAATGTGTTGTGTCCATACGATTTAACCTTGGAGCGACACCGATTAATGTGGTTGTACCTCAAAAATCACTCTGATTTCTTTACGAAAGAAAACTTGAAAGTACTTCACATTGCGCCCGAGCAGTGTTTTCATAAGACCTTCAAGAATCAAAAAAACTTGGATTATTTGACAGGAGATTTGGTTTCTCCAATCGCTGACATGCACTTCGACTTGCACGATATTCCGTTAGAAGATAATCAGTTCGAAGTTATTTTCTGTAATCATGTGATGGAACATGTACAGGACGCGATTCAATGTATGAGTGAATTGTACCGTGTAATGAAACCAGGTGGCTGGGGAATTATGCAAGTACCACAAGATTTGAATAGGGCAGAGACTTACGAAGATTGGTCAATCACAAGCCCTGAAGAACGAGAAAAACACTTTTGGCAAAAAGATCACGTGCGCTTATTCGGTAGAGATTATCCAGATTGGCTCCGAAAAGCTGGTTTTACCGTAACGGAATTCGATAAAGACGCTCACTATGCCAAAGAACTTCAAGAGCGTTATCGTCTTGGTGAAAATGAGATGCTATATATAGTATCGAAGTAATTCGATTTTTTTTATTGGTTCAAATAGGGCAGGCTTCGAGGGCATCAGTCCAATACCTTCGTGACGAATAAGTCGAGGCCTGAGGCGCTTGTAATCCGCTTTCTCATGGACAAAACTGGCTATTCGGGCATGCATCCGAATATCAGTAAATACTGCTTTTACTCAATGGAAAGGTTTAAATATTCGACGGGAAGTCCATTTTGATAATTGTTAATTTTCAGTTATTTTATATGTACGCATACTAAATTTAATTTTTTGGCGTTTTTATTGTAACGAAGTCAGAGTGGCTGAGTTATAGTACAAAGCCTGCAAGCTTTTAAACCAAACTAGAACAATTAAAACCAGAACTAATGGCAGTGAATCCCATTTACCACCAGACCAAATCTACGCTACTGCAAGAGCGTGATTGGATCTCGGAAGCGAAGAAGGATCCGGAGAAATTCGGTCCACTGTACACGAAGTATCATGAGCAGATATTTCGGTACGTCTATCAACGGATGGACGATCAAGAGCAAGCCTTTGATGTAACATCACAAGTGTTTATCAAAGCGTTAAGCAACTTGCACAAGTATGAATTTAGAGGTGTTCCTTTCTCCTCTTGGTTGTACCGTATTGCTAAAAGCGAACTTTACCAGAGCTTTCGCGACCGTAAAGCAAGACGGACAGTCAATGTAGATACAGTACACCTGGCAGATATTACCGAAGAATTCGATGATGACGAACTCCTAGCGGACAAAAGCAAACTACTTAAATGTTTGTCTCAACTCCGCGAAAATGATCTTCAGCTAATTGAACTCAGGTATTTTGAAAAACGCCCCTACAAGGAAATTGGTGAAATTCTCGATGTAACAGAGAACAATGCCAAAGTAAAAACCTTCAGAGCGTTGGAACGACTGAAAAAACAATTTTTGAAATAATAGTAAAATGGAAAGAACTAAAACCACTTTGGACCGTGAACCGATGACTTCCGAGACGATCCGACAGAGGCAAAATTTCGATTACGTATTGAAACAAGCAGCTGCTGCGAAAGTCCCAATATGGAAGTCCATCTGGTTCTACGGACCAGTTGGAATCGCAATGGTAACCTTGGTCGTATCGGCCGTCAGAATGAACCCTAAAAATGAATTGGATGATAATAAAACTACTTTAGCTCAAAATAATGTAACAGGTTGGACAGGATCAACACAATTAGGTGAACTGGCAACTATTGAAAGTAAGTCTGATATCGAGGATATTGAGAACATCGAGAAAGAGTATACGGCAGAAAAGTCGTTCGAAGGCTCTATTCCAAACGAAATTCAACGACCAGCAAAAAATGAGAAACCAGCAGTTGTTGAAGATAATACTGTAACGCTCGAGGAGAATACTGAATTGAAACCAGAAGTATTAACCGAAGAAAAAAATGTTGCCGATGAAAATCGGATCGAATCGAACAAAACAGTAGAAAAGAAGATTGCAGCACCGGTTGTTGAAACAAAGAGAGAAACAGTCAAGACAATGCCAAATGTCGCGGGAGTTTTCAATGGGAGAGTGTCACTCTATGATATGTGTTCTACAGGAATTTCGTGCAATAATGGCTACCAAGTAGTTTCTTATGACATCCAATACGATAACGGTAGAGGAACAACAGTGGATCGTGTTTCAGGAGGTGCAATTCCTGAATATATCTGTAATAGTCTAAGACGTTACAATCTCGGAAGTCCAGTGTTTATCACACGAATCGTGGCAATGAATGAAAAAGGACAAACAAAACAGTTACTTTCTATGCAAATTGAGCCAACCTTCTAAATTTGAATCCGTTTAATAAGTATATGAACGTATATCTTCGTTAACAGGTTCGTTTTAATAAAATGTCTTACCTATGTTTGGTAAAAACTTGAAACATTCCTATTTTCGTACTATATATACTAGAATAATCGTATTAAACCCAAACGATGAAATTATTAACAAGCCTGGTACTACTCTTGTCTACTGCATTAACGTATGCCCAGCACACCAATTTCAACTCCCAGCGTAATTGGTCCTTGAACAAAAAGGAAATTATGTTCGGTGGTGGAGCAACGCAGTTTCTTGGAGACTTAGGAGGGCGAGATCAAATAGGTAAGGATTACAGTTTGGCAGATTTAGATTTGCCTTCAACTAGTTGGAATGGAATGGTAGCATACCGTTACCGCTTTCATCCATACTGGGCAACAACTAGCGTTCTTAATGTTGGAATGATTCGCGGAAACGATGCACTCACAAACGAAATCATTCGTGAATCGAGAAATTTGCATTTCCGATCTATCATCGTGGAGTTCGAGCAACGTATCGAATGTATCATTTTGGCAAATGAAAAATTTGGTGCTCGATACAGAATCCCAGGAATGAAAGGATTCAAAAATCACAACGAACAAGTGTATTTGTTTACAGGAGTTGGAGTTAGTTACTTTAACCCAAAAGCAATGTACAACGGTTCATGGACGGCACTTCGCCCGTTGAGAACGGAAGGTCAAGGTTTGGCCGAAGGTCCAGATGAATACCTTCCTGTTACGCCAACGATTCCTTTTGGTATCGGTTTGCGTATGGGAATTGGACGTATGTGGCGTATCGGAATTGAGGCAACATATGTGAAAACATTCTCTGATTATATTGATGATGTAAGTGGAACGTACTACGATCCAAACGCATTGGCTTCTCAAGTGAGTCCAACAGCAGCATATTTGTCGAATCCAGCAGTAGAAAATGCTACATGGTTTGCTGCAGGTCAGCAACGTGGAGACAGGCAAAAAGATGCTTATTTCTACTTAAACTTGGTATTCGCACGAAACATTACATACAAAGATTACGCAAAAGCAAGAAGAGCTCCACGTTGGAAAGGACGTTACAAGTTCTAATTGTTGATATGTTTTGGAATTTATTAATGGGGCGACTTCGGTTGCCCCATTTTCGTTTTTTACCTTTGCCAAAATCCCTTAGGTATGTTCAAACTTATTCGATCCTTTCTCTTTTTATTTGACCCAGAAAAAGTGCACTATGCAACCATGAAAATGATTCGCATTACACTGAAATTACCGGGTATGAAATCACTCTGGCGAAAGCTCTACAGAGTAGATAACCCCGCATTGAAGCGTGAATTATTCGGGTTGACATTCGATAATCCTGTTGGGTTGGCAGCAGGTTTCGATAAGAATGCGAGTATGTACAACGATTTGGCGTATTGTGGATTCGGTTTTATTGAAATCGGAACGGTTACACCAGTTGGACAAGATGGAAATCCAAAACCCCGTTTGTTTCGCCTAAAGGAAGATAGTGCCATTATCAACCGAATGGGATTCAACAATGCTGGTGTCGATGCAGCAGTAGAGCAGCTGAAACAGCGAAAGACAGATTTAATCATCGGAGGAAATATCGGAAAAAATAAAGTCACTCCAAATGAAGAAGCGACAAGTGATTATGTCAAATCTTTCGAAAAACTCTTTCCATACGTGGATTACTTTGTCGTGAATGTTTCTTCACCGAACACACCGAATTTACGCTCTCTTCAAGAGAAAGAACCACTTACAGAGTTGCTCAGAACACTTCAGAATCTCAACGATAAAAAAGAAAAGCGAAAGCCTATTTTGCTGAAAATTGCTCCAGATTTGACGAATGAGCAGTTGGATGACATTATCGAAATTGTGGATGACGTGAAACTCGATGGTGTGATTGCAACCAACACAACCATTAGTCGCGAAGGTTTGAAAACAAGCACAGATCGCGTGGAGGAAATTGGAGCAGGTGGTTTGTCTGGGAAGCCAGTAAAAAATCGATCAACAGAAGTGATTCGTTATCTCGCAACAAAATCGAATAAATCATTCCCGATTATCGGAGTCGGAGGGATTCATTCTGCCGAAGATGCACTCGAAAAACTAGATGCAGGAGCAGATCTTCTTCAAGTTTATACAGGATTTATTTACGAAGGACCGCGACTACTAAAACAAATCAATCAGGCGATTCTTGCACGCGGGTAATTCGCGAATAAAGACTATTTTTAACTATGGAAAATGTGAAACTGATTGAATGTCCACGCGACGCAATGCAAGGACTTCATGATTTTATACCAACGGAAGATAAAATTAGGTACATCAATACCTTGTTAACGTGTGGATTCGATACGATTGACTTTGGAAGTTTTGTTTCCCCAAAAGCGATTCCTCAAATGCGCGATACTGCTCAAGTATTGGAAGGGTTGAATCAGTCGGAAAGTAAACTACTCGCAATTGTAGCGAATGAACGTGGAGCAAATGATGCTTCAGCCTTCGATCGGATTGATTATTTGGGGTATCCATTTTCGGTTTCAGAAGAGTTTCAGAAACGAAACACAAACGCAACCATAGATGAATCATTCGAGCGAGTGGAGCGCATCCAAGAAATTGCAACGAAGAGCAATAAGGAATTGGTTCTCTATCTTTCGATGGGATTTGGAAATCCTTACGGAGAAGAATGGCATCCTGACATCGTTACGGCGTGGTGCGAGAAGCTCTACACAAAGTTAGATGTTAAAATCCAGGCACTTTCCGACACGATTGGAGCGGGAACCCCTGAAATCGTTTCTTCATTGTTTGAAACACTCATCCCAAGCTTGACGGATGTTTCATTCGGAGCGCATCTCCACACAATTCCTGAAAATGCGAAGCATTTAATTGCAGCTGCCTATCAGGGTGGTTGTCGAAGATTTGACGGAGCGATCAAAGGATTTGGAGGTTGCCCGATGGCTAAAGACGACTTAACAGGGAACATGCCTACCGAGCGCATGTTGGAATGGTTCCAAGAAAACGCCATCGAAACTGGAGTAAATGAAGAGCGTTTCAACGAATCGATGACGGAAGCGCTGAAAGTATTTCCGTAACTTTCCGTTATTGTTGAATTATAGGTGTGAAATTCATCCTGTAAAGAAATTGAACCGCATATCGTACGACATGAAGAAATCAATAAAATATAGTTTTCCTTTAATGCTTCTAATCGGCATTTTCGTATTTGTTGGATGCGCGAGTGAAGAGGAAGAGAAACCCAAAAAGCCTGCAGAAGAGATTTATTTTGAGGGAGTAGCAACAAAATTTGAAGGGGAGAAGTTCAAAAATACGATCGAAGAAGATTTATTGAAAGAGTTGGGCGTGTGTGAGTTTGGATCAAGCGATTCTACTTATTACGCTACTTGTTCTCCTGAGAATTTCAAAATTTCAGCCTACAAGAATGAAGGAAGTTTGAAAGATGCCTTTATTTTGGAAATGAAAGCGGGAATTTTTCCAAAAAATGCGGAAGCTCCACTGCCTCCTGTTCGTCACGTGATTGTTTTCGAAAGAGAAGGTGGAGAGTTAGTGAAAGTAGGAGGGTTCCGTGGAAATTTAATTGGAATGCGCCCAAATAAAGCGTCTGGAGCGAAAGATCTGTTGATGGCTTTGTACGATACGGATGATGAAACACTTTTTCACTGTGTATTCAAGTGGAACGGAGCGAAATACGAGTTTCACTCAATCGAGCGCATGGACTACGGAGATGGTTTTAGAACGATAAAGGGCGAAAACAAATTGGAGACCACTCAACAGATTTACCAACAGCTTCGCGATAAATCCCTCATTTTCTAGTGAAACGATTTGCTTTTCTTTTGTTGGTACTCACAAGCTGCACGGCGGGTGTGGAGTTGAAGGAAGTCGAATATGACTACCTCATGAATGATGGGAACAGCAAGGTGTGGATGATCGATCAAATGATTGTGAAAAATAGTAACATTGCTTCTCCATTCGATTCCGAAAAAGAACTACTTATTTTCTATCAGTCGGGTAGATTTCAATACATTCCTGTAAAACAATTGGGACATCAAAATGGGAAAGTGGGGAACTATGTGCTCTTTTCCAAAGAGAAAGAATTAAAACTCTATTTCAAAAAGAAATTGTGGCATTTCGCAATGACAGAAATAAGCGAGGACGCAATTACCCTGGTTCCAGTTGAAAACTCAGATGAACAGTTCACGCTCAAACTCATTCCACTAAAGGAATTGTTTCAAGTCAATTAACAGTGTGTTAATTAACAATCCATTAACGGGTTAAAACAACAAATGCATCTACTTTGTTGGTATGCGCGTACTCACAGTTTTATTTTTATTGACTCTCTTTAAATCTACAGCTCAGGACACTCTTACTTCATATTATCCTTCAGGTGCACTGCGTTCCATTGAATATCGGGGAGAATCTTTACGCACCAGAAGAGATCTGGAACTCCCGACCCGAATTGTGTACAACGAAGATTCCTCTGTCTATTGTAAATTGTTTGTGGGTGGGATAAGAAATAATCGCGTAATACTAAAGAAACGTATTTGGTATGAGGACGATGTCCCTGTTTTCGGTGAAAGCAGTCATTGCCACAATTATTTTTTTGAAGAGGGTAAGCTGATTCGAAAAACAACTAGAAATGCGGATACCTACGTTCAGTCAAGTTGTGATGAAAAATTTGAACCACGCTCATACAGTGTGGAAGAAGGTACCTTCCAAGATTACATTCTTCATAATGGCACGATTTCTTACTACACTGCGAATAATAAATTGACCTCTAAGATTCACGTTCGTAACGGTTACAGACAGAGTGATGCCGTGGTTTATTTCAAAGACTCTACCTTTTTTTGGCAACTAAGAGATATGCCGAATCGGGTGGATTTGAACGAGAATAATCACATTGAAAAGTCTGAAGCTTCTTGCGTCATACGCTTAGAGATAAAAAAACGGGTCACGGATTTTACAGGAATTCAACACTTTGTCAATTTGCGATCGATCAAATATCTCGGAACTTCCGTGGATGTTTCTAAGTATGCTTCATTTTCACAATTAATTGCCAAACTGAAAACAATTAAAAGTCCAAGGCGTAATAATCGATTGAGACGGTATTATGAAGAGGTGCCGCCGTTTGATCCTAATCCTTGCCGATGTACAGGAAGTGATGTGAAACCGATGGCTTATCCAGCGGAAATTCATGAGTTTGTGGAAGTGGAGGCAAGCTTCGTCGGTGGACAAAAAGCTCTTCAAGTGTGGTTAGATACGAACATCGTTCTTCCTGAGAGTTCAATCTGGAAAGTGGAGAATCAAGGAAGGGTCTATGTTGAGTTTGTGGTAGAAAAAGACGGTTCAATAACGAATGTCAGAATCATTAAGTCGCTCTCTAGAGAAATAGACATACAAGCGAAACGACTCGTTAAGAAAATGCCGCCATGGATTCCAGCCGAACAAGACGGTATCATTGTACGAAGTCGAGTTCGTATGCCAATTGAATACTTACCTAAGTAGGTAAAGAATCAAATAAAGACTACATTTTTACGAAAGGGCGAACAGCAATGCCTTGATTCGTTCTAACCTTTACAAGGTACGATCCGCTTGTTAACGACGAAACGTCCATTTGATTTTCGCTCGAAGAAGTCAAAACAGAACCATCTAATGATACTACTTCAATCAATTCAATCGAAGCGTCAGTCTTGATATTCAGTTGATTCGAAACAGGGTTGGGATAAACAGACAATGAAATATCATTCAGTTCGTTAATTCCCACTGGATCTTCCACTTCTACGCGAATGTTGTCTACGTAAAGCGCAAAACCGTCGTCCGTTGTGTTCACGAATGCCACGTAAATCGTTTGATTTTGATAGCCCGAACTACTTAAATCTGCCGAACGAGAGTACCAAGTAGCATATTCTTGCTGAACAGAACCTATTACATCGGTAAAGCTTGATAGCTGCGTGTCTGTTGTCGAAACCAATACTTGATAATCGTCTGGGTAAGAAGGATCGTGAGAACGAGCATCCCAATAAATGAAATTTCCGTAGGCTCCTAAAGCGAGTGGTGGAGTAATCAACCAACGATCGGCAGTTCCAACAGGCTCAAAATAAGAAGTTGATCCCATCACAGTATCCGAAGAATCGAGTGGGTCTGTCATCAATGTCCAAGCTTCTGTAAACTCTGCTGTAGCCGCATTGGGTGTTAATCCATCGTTATCTACGATTGTATAAGAAGCAGGAAGTCCGCTTTCAAAATCTTCATCTAAAATGATAGTTTGAGCACTTGCTCCAAACGATAGAACGGCAAATGCGCCGAGGATTAGTCCATTTTTCATGCTGTAAAAGTAGTGTTTTGTCCCTAAAATCGAATGTGAAATTCGGATTGTGCGTTGATTTTTATCAAACATTAGCAATCTATTCCCATTTCGTTCGAATTCCTTTTCTTCTTGAACGAAGCAGAAGTGAGTTCGGTTGGAAAAAGAAAAGGATGGCATTTAACCATCCTTTCCTGTGGGTTTAGTGTACGGGGTTATTGTTTCCCGTCATCGTCGTTTACAATAAATGGTGTTTTTCCGTCGGTGATGATCACTTTTGTATTGGGTGATTTCGACAATTCATTCAATACTTCCAGACTTTTCCATTCGATGGTATGCTGATTCAAGCCATCCGCAAGAATTTTCTGTGCATCGGCCGTTCCTTGCGCTTCAATGATTTTACGCTGTGCTTCTTGGCGCTCTTTCTGCAAAATAAATTCCATGCGCTGCGACTCTTGCTCGGCTTCTAATTTGTCTTCAATGGCAGCATACAATCCTGGAGGAAGACTGATGCTCTTCATCAAAACGGCTTCGATGGTGAATCCGCGGTCTCCGATAAGACTTGTCATTTTGTTGAGAATTTCTTTCTCAATTTCTCCGCGTTTCCCAGAATGCATGTCTTTGGCATAGAATTGAGCACAAATATCCGCTGAAGCCGATCGGAAAACACTTAGAATAACTACTTCCTCATAGTTCGTTCCGATTTCTTCAATGATTTGGGGAACATCTGCCGATTCAATGTGGTAGAGGATCGATATTTCGGCCTTTACATTTAATCCTTCTTTGGACGGCAAATTCAATTTTACTTCTTTGTTCACAGTGCGAACCGGTACTTTTATGAGTTGGGCATAAGGTCCAATCGGAACTTGCCCGGACGTATAAATTTTCTTGTCCAGAACGCCTCGTTTTACTTTTACTCCGACTTCGCCTGGGTTAATTGTTGCGCAGCTCGTAAGGAATAATGCAGCAGCTGCAACTGCTATAATTGAAAATCGTGATTTCATGATATCGTTTTTGTTAGTGACTAAAATGTTATTCTGTTTGTTTAGAGTGAACACTAACATTCGGGAGGAGGTGAGTCCGTTTTTAGGGCAACGGATTTCACAATAAATTGATACTTGAAATTTTCGAACTGTCTTTCTGGTGTTAAGGATTTGGATAAGGACGAATAGACCGAAGTGAAATCCACTTCGCGATGAACAAGCTCTTCTAAAATCTGATTGGGCTGAACATTTTCTTCGATATTCGTTTGGGCGGAATCGGAAAGGCTGCTTAGTTTGAGCTGAGTCACGACAAAACTCACAAATATCGATAGGAAGGCAATCGATAAATAAGTATAAAATTTCGATGTCGTTCGACTCATGCTTTGGGAATTCGTTAACAACTAATTAACAAATTCCATTCCAAACTCTTTGTTTGGGCATTTGTTCGCGGCTATCACCCGATTTTAAGCGGATTGCTATTCCGCTAGGGTGATCAAAATATCCTTAAATTCTTGATAGAATGAATCGAAAGCGATTAATTTTTCTTTGAGAAAAGCTTTAATCTCAGGCCAATCTTCCTTGTTGAAAAAGTTCAGGTCGGTTCGTTCCCAGTAGATGCGTGATACATTTCTTCCTGCAAAAACACGATCAAACTCCTCCCAAATACCAGAAGATCCCATGGCGTCTTCGAAAACAACGCGTAGTTCCGTCATTTGTTCCCAAAGAATCGCACGCACACCATCATCTTTCGGTTGAATATCCAATGAAAAACGTGTGAACTTACCCGTAGACTCCATTCTCAAGTACAAATCTTTTACTTGAAGTGGATAATTGATCCAGTTGATTCGGCGGCCATCAGAAGAGCGAACATTACGCATTTCTTTCTGAAATCCCGTCCAAAACTCACTATTTCGTTCTTTTAACTCTTCTTTTGATAACATTACTGCAAATGTGGTGAGTTTTTCCTCTTTTTGCAACTCGTGTTACATTGCTTTCACCGCAAATAAATTACTTTCGAACTATTAAAAACGAAAAGACTATGCGTACATTATTATTTATAGGAGTCTTGATGTTGGCTTCGTGTTCTGAATCTCAAGTGAAAGAATCGGGGTCATCTACAAATGAGACAACAGAGCAGCAATCAGGTTACCAAGTGGTAGGTGCCGATAAATTCAAGGAGATTTTATCAGAGGATGTTCAATTGGTAGATGTTCGAACGGCGCAAGAATACAGTGCTGGAACCATTGAAGGAGCAGTCAATATTGATGTGCTTTCAAGTGATTTTGCTCAGAAAATAGGTGAACTCGATAAATCGAAAAAGACATTAATTTTCTGTCGTTCTGGTTCTCGAAGCGCACGCGCAGGAGGGATGATGGAAGATATGGGCTTCGAAAACATTGTTGATCTTTCAGGAGGTTACATGGGGTGGCCGTACAAATAAAGAAATCGTTTATTCTAAGTGAATAGGAAAAGGGGGTGAGCCAAAATGGGTTCACTCCCTTTTTTTGTAAATTTAAAACGATACGTACGCATCCATTTGAACTCATTTCATTCATGAAAATGTTTTTGTTTATCTGTTCCTTTCTCCTTGGCAACCATCTTTTAGCTTCGGATGACTCTCTGATGATTATCGATTCAAACATGACACTAGAGGAGATTGACGCTCGTTATATACGGGATACATCATTTCGCTTAGAGTGGAGTTTACCAAAAAAAGTCGCCAAAAAGGAATCTGACGAGTGGATGAGGGGACCTGTTTCAGGAGGAGGTCATGGCGTTGGAAGTAACTACGATAGCGTACATAATATCAATCCGAAAGTAGGGGCGGTTATCTCGATTGGTTTCCTGAGTATTGTAGTGTATATCATTTTTCGTGTGAGAAGAAGCCTGAAAAAAGAGAAACGAAACTGATTTTTTTATTCATTCTAAAAACGGCATGATTTTTGTTAAGTTTCTGTTAACAAATATGATCAACATGAACCACTATTATTTTCTATTTCTTGTTCTTTTTCCAAGTCTCACATGGGCTCAAACAAATGAATTGGCTCAACAGGAGGTATGCGTAAACTTCGACATGTCGCTGGTCGATTATGAAGTGTACAATGGCAACCTATTGGCAGTTACCAAACATCGGGGGGACTACTTTATCCATTATACGGCTCCAAACGGTGAGAAACTTTCTCAGGAATTCGATATCTATTTTCCAACTGATTTAGAGATGAATGCTCGAGGAGAACTATTCCTTGTCGGTCTGGATAGCGCGTATCAAATACAGGTTAGTGAGTCTGTAGAAACGGTGAATACGCTGCCTGCTGAAAGCTATGAAGCAAGTAAGCGTTTTGAAACGGTCGATTTTCCCGATTCAGAGGTAAAGGTATTCGGATACAACGTAATCTTTTATGATAAATCAAAGCCAAGACTATCTGATGAAAATGTATTCGGTCATTTTTCTGTTCTGGATGATATGCCGAACGTAAAAATTATGGATTACGCAAGTACAAATAGACGTTACGATCAACTCGATCAGCCCTTAATGGATCGAAGATTGCTGGTTAATGGTGGTCCTAATTTTGGATACATTTCGAACACTCGTTACCATTCGAGGGCTGAATTGAATCAATCCACTCCTGGAAGAGTAAGAATGATCCAAGAATCCTTTGTATTTGACGTTTTTAGAAATGCCAATTGTTTGTGGTTGGTGAACTCGAAAACAGAAGAACTGAGTGTCTATTCTTCTCGAGGACTTCATCTTTTAACAAATTCAATTCCTTCATTTCCTGATGACAGTAAAGTGGTTCATGATCCCGTAAGTGGTGTTCCGTATTTTCTTCAGAATGATAAAGGGGCGTGGATTCAAATGATAGAATTGAATCAAGATGGAAGTACCCAATCAGTGCTGAGTATGAGAAAAGGCTTGTCAAAAAGTGACTTAAAAGTTCGAGGTGGTTATCTCTACTTCCGAGATTCAAAAGGTAAAGGAGAGACGATTAAGCGTATAAAGTTGGATTAGCCGCTGAATATAATCGCATTCTAATTATTCACCCTATCTTTGGGCATGACATTTAAAGAACTAGATCTACTGCCAGAAATATTACGTGCAGTAGAAGAGGTGGGGTATGAGAGCCCAACACCTATCCAACAACGAGCAATTCCAGAGGCAATTAAAGGAAAAGATGTCCTCGGATGCGCTCAAACAGGAACAGGTAAAACGGCAGCGTTTTCCATTCCTATCCTTCAATTGATACATAAAACGAGAGTTCAAAAAGGAAAACATCCCATTCGATCATTGATTTTGACACCAACGCGTGAGTTGGCTGCTCAAATCGGAGATAATATCAAAGCATATAACAAATACCTTCCATCGGAATACGCAGTTATTTTTGGTGGAGTGAACCAAAATCCGCAGGTGCGACGCCTAAAAGCGGGAGTAGATATTCTCGTGGCGACACCCGGACGATTGTTAGACCTGATGGACCAAGGTCACATCTCGCTCAAAAACATCGACTTTTTTGTGCTTGATGAGGCAGATCGTATGCTCGACATGGGATTTATTCATGATATTAATCGAATTTTGCCAAAGCTTCCAGAGAAGAAACAAACAATGTTTTTCTCGGCAACGATGCCGCCAGCAATTGTAAAACTGACGAAAAAGCTTTTACATAATCCTGTTAGTATTTCTGTGGATGTGGTTTCTTCCGCAGCTACTACAGTAAAGCAAGAGGCGTATCATGTCTTGAAGCCGGACAAGAAGAAGTTATTGCTTCACTTGTTGAAAAATCCAGAGATTGATCAAGCCTTAATATTTTCGCGTACAAAAAGAGGAGCAGATCGCTTGTCGCGCATTCTTGCAAAAGCAAATATTTCATCAGGTGCCATTCATGGAGACAAGTCTCAAGGTCAACGCGAGCGTGCATTGAAAGGATTCAAAGATGGTAAACTTCGCATTTTGGTAGCAACCGATATTGCGGCGAGAGGAATTGACATTGATTCACTTTCGTATGTGTTCAACTACGATATTCCAAACGAGCCGGAAACGTACGTGCACCGAATCGGAAGAACGGGGAGAGCAGGAACAGACGGAACATCCATTTCGTTTTGTGACATCGATGAACGTCCTTACGTGAAAAGCATTGAAAAGCTTACAGGAACAAAAATCAATTTTATTCCCGATCATCCTTTTGAAATAACAGAGGAAGGAATCAAAGCGTACAAAGAGATGCAGGAATCATATGCCAAGCAGAATGAAATCCAAATGCAGAAACGACGGGAAGCGAAAAAACGTCGTCGTGAGCAAGGAAATGCTGGCGGAGGATCAAAAAACGGTGGAAAAAGAAGAAGATAAACGAAACAAAATTAAAAGCCCTGCTCAATAGTTGAGCAGGGCGTTTTTTTTGCGCTAAATTTTAATTCAAATAGAATTATTGCTTGGTAAAGCGTTTCGTGCTCAGCACATTTCCGTCTTTCACCATTTTCACGAGATAATACCCGTTTTCTAGGTTCGATACATCAATGGAAGTGTGTGTATGTTGTTCAATCAATTTACCTCCAATTGAATAGATGTGTAATTCATCAAAATCTAGATTCGTTTCCACGTTCAATACGTTCGTGGCTGGATTTGGATAAAGCGTGATTTCTTCTGAAGTGATGTCTTGCTCTCCAGTCGATTTTCGGATGTATGGATCATCAAAACAAGCAGGTTGATAGTAGCTAGCTGTCGATGTTGTCCCGTTTAGATAGTGAACTGTCGCCGTTACGTAATAATTACCCGAAGTGCAATAAGGAACGGTATACGGTGCTGTGTTGTCTGTGAAAACAGGGCCAAATGGATGATTGTTCACTGTGTTAAATTCGACGTAATCAATTGCATTGTAACATGTGCTATTCGGGTTTATTTGGAACTCTGAAAGCCATTTTCCAGAACCACAACCATCAAAACAAGGTGGCTGCAACGCTGTGATGTACATATCACATATTGGAGCTGGATCACATACTTGAGGATAAATGTCGTATCGTCTTGATTCTTGCCAAGGCGTACAAGCATCCCACACACCGCGCTTCACGTAGTAATGTCTATTCGGGTCAAGTGTGTGATTAAAAGTGAATGGACCTTGTTGGTACTGATAGTTGTTTGCATTCGATTGCTGTCCCCAGTAAATGGATTCGATTTGTACCTCAGGATTTGTGGTTCCCGGGAAGTACTCGCTCAATATAAACATGTGATGTGGATTTTTCCCCATTTGATCCGCTCCTGTAACCGTTAATTTTGGCTCTAGGTTCTCATTACAATTGATCTCGAAAGTAAAGCTTGGATCGAATTGGTCAGCCGTCATTTCTACATTAAACTTTCTGAGTTCAGTCCAGTTTTGGCAATCTCCCCACACACCTCGCTTGAGGTAGTAATTCTTACCTTGATCCAATGGAACAGAAAAGGTGTACCATCCTTGTGCATCAACGTTGTATCCCCACCATGCGATTTCGTCGTGAACAGCATCTCCAGCATCGCTCTGGTTGTTCGGATCGTTTGGATTGTTTTCAATCAAAAAGAACATGTCATACAAGTTTGGATCAAGTGGCGTTGTTGGTTTTACTTTTACCAATCCTGTTAAACAGTCGATCTTATAATTGTACGCTAGATCAAATTGATACGGTGTGCTTGTAAGCGAAATATTATCGAGATCGATGATTCCGTCACACGAAATGCTTGTGTTATACTGTTGACTGGTTCCAAATTCAAGTATGTTTAATTGTCCGTCTAAATTATCTGGAATACAGAAAGTAACAGAGTAATTGTTAAAGTTGTACACTAAAGGAATGTCGGGTGTTTCAGTCAATTCCTGAGCGTTTGCTGGAGCAGATGGATCCCATGAGCATCCCATGTAATTTTTGAGTTTTACGTTGAGAAGAATTCCTGGGTTTCCTGGATTTTGATAAATGCTACGCGCATCAAAGTTAACGGTGTATCTTCCTGCCGGTAATGGTCCAACATCTTGTGCGATGGATTCAAACTTAACGTACGGATTGCTTTGATACGCGATGTATTCTCCTTCCAATTCGACATAGTTGTCGCCATTGTTTTGTTTAACTTCTGGATTGTTGAGCGCACTGGAAAAGGCGTAATTGTAAGAACATCCTTTCATCCAAGGACTAGCAACTCCAGCATTTTCCACGATGCCTAAGGAACCACTGAATCCTCCGTTTACCACTTGCGCATTTAGCGAACTAGCCATCAGAAAGGAGGCCAGCGTGTAGAATAATTTGTTTTTCATACGATTTGATTATTAAATAAATGTTTAGGCAGATGTTTGTTATTTCTGCGTTCACTCCTTAGTTCCATTTCAAGAGAAAAACCTAACCGAGAATTGTATTTTTTTCGCAATTGTCCAGAACTAGATCAAATCGATATGATTACTTTTAAATGATCATATTATCGTAGATAAATACCACAAACCGATGTCTATTAAGTTCAAAGAATTACCTGGTCCAAAAGGTGTTCCGTTTTTAGGAAGCCTTTTTGATGTTGATTACCCGAACCTGCACAATCAATTTCAAGAATATGCGGATGAATTCGGAGAGGTGTACCGCATGCGGATTGGAATTCTCGATTTGGCAGTGGTTGGACATCCTAAGATTATTCAATACATCTTGAAAGAACGCCCCGATGGGTTTATTCGGATGAAAAAGCTAGATAAAGTGCTCCGTGCCGAGGGAGTACATGGAGCATTCAATGCGGAAGGGGAAGATTGGAGAACGCATCGTAAATTGGTAGCGAAAGGATTGGACATCAAGCATCAACAAGCCTTTTTTGATCGAATGCTTATTTCGGTAGATCGACTCTACAAAAAGTGGAAACGTGCCGCAGAATCGGGGGAAGTGTTCAATATTCAAGATGATTTTATGCGTTTCACAACGGATATTACGACTTCGTTGGCGTTTGGAATTGAGATGAATAGTCTCGAAGAGAAAGGTGGATCTGTGCAAGAGCACATGGATAAAATTTTCCCGATGCTGTTTAAACGTATCAATGATCCGATTCAATGGCACAAGTTGTATCGAAATAAGACAGATCGCGAATTCGATAAGTCCTTGAAAGTACTTGATGAATTGATTGACCAGTGGATTGCAGACGGACGAAAACGCTTGGAAGAACAGCCCGAACTCAAGGAGAACCCTTCAAATTTTTTAGAAGCGGTATTGGTAGAATCAGAGAATGGCGGTGGATTCTCAAATGACGAGGTGAAAGGAAACCTTATGACCGTTCTTCTTGCAGGGGAAGATACTACGGCACATACCTTGACGTGGGCCATCTATCTGCTCACGAAGCATGCGGACTATCAACAGAAGATTCAAGCAGAAGTGGATAAATTACTTCAAAATGAGGCGAAAATAAGCGATTTCAATTCGCTCGCAAATTATAAGTTCATTGAAGGCGTAGCTTATGAAACAATGCGTTTAAAACCAGTAGCGCCTGTCATGCTGTTTGAGCCACTATCGGATGTAGTCGTGGAGGGGTACGAATTCAAAAAGGGTTCGCGTATTTTAATGCACTGGCGACATGCCGCAACGAAGGACGAGAATTTTTCTGAGGGAAAACGTTTTTACCCAGAGCGTTGGCTCAAAGAGTCAAAATGTCCTGTTCACAATATGGATGCGTACATTCCATTCGGAGGAGGACCTCGATTCTGTCCAGGGCGGAATTTGGCTATGCTGGAAATGAAACTCGTACTTTCGATGTTGTTCAAAAATTTCGAGGTGGAAATGGTCACGCCACACGAGGATATTAAAGAAATTATGGCGTTTGTGATGAAATCGAGTGATTTTAACGTGCGTCTCAAGAACAGAGGCTAGTACAATTGCTTACTTTTAGACGCGAAAATGCTTAAAGAGAAATCAATGACTCATGTAGTTGGGAAACGGAAATTTATTGATTCCGTTGATGAAATTCCTCAAGATGACTGGAATAGAGTGGTGGATGGTCGAAATATTTACCTCTCACTGGAATACCTTACAGCACTTGAGGATGCACTCAAAGATAAAATGGGTTTTCGCTACGCGATTTCGTATTCTGAGGATGATGAACCTCTAGTTGTGGCCGCTTACCAATTGGTAGAGTTTGTGGATAAACGACGGCAGTATTCGCAGGATTTATGCTCGCTTTCCTATCATATTCACAAGAAAATTGCAGATGTATTTACCATTAATGTACTTGTCTGTGGGAATGTCTTCAGTGATGGCGAAAATGGGTTTCTATCTCGCTTGATCTCACCCGAGGAAGCTGTGCGTGAAGTCGCAACAATGACGGATTCGTTGAAAAAACAGCCCTCCATCAAAGAAAAAGCATCGATCACTTTGTTCAAGGAATTTTGGCCTGAGTCGACAAAACACAGTGATATCTTGAAAGAGTTTAGCTATCGCGATTTCATGATCGATGTCAACATGGTGTTGAAGTTTCACGATAGTTGGAAGAACATGGACGATTATCTTTCAAGCATGAAGACCAAGTTTCGTACCCGTGCGAAAAGCGTTTATTCCAAGTCGAAATCACTCGAAATTAAGGATTTTTCTGTCGAAGATATTGAGCAAAATGCGGAACGAATTGAATGGCTTTTTGGAAATGTATTGGAAAAATCAGACTTCAGTTTTGGTCGACTTAGTGCAGAAGCTTTTGTCAATTTGAAGCGCAATTTGGGCAACCGTTTTTTGTTTCGAGGCGCATGGCTCAACGATGTATTGGTGGGCTTTAGTACGGCACTAATCAATGGTGATATACTCGAAGCAAACTTTGTTGGGTTGGATTATGATCTAAACAAAGAATATGCTGTTTATCAGATGTTTTTGTGTGATTATGTGGAGCAAGGCTTGAAGTTGAAAATGGTAGAGTTACATCTGGGGCGAACAGCTGAACTGATGAAAAGTCAGGTGGGGGCATTACCCCAAAACATGAAGCTGTACGCGAAGCACAGAAAAAGTGTTCCCAACCTATTGCTCAAGCCCATTATTCAGTCAATATCTCCAAGTGAATTCGAACTACGGATTCCGTTCAAAGAAAATTTTAAAAGCTAATGGATTCATTAACGCAAATTGTGCTCGGTGCAGCAGTAGGTGAGGCAGTTCTCGGAAAAAAGATTGGAACGCGTGCTATGCTGTGGGGAGCAATTGCGGGTACAATTCCCGATTTGGATGTTTTACTTCGACTGGTAACCGATGAAATTACAGCAACGGAAATGCACCGCGGGTTTTCGCATTCGTTGGTGTTCAGTATTCTTTTTGCCCCCATTCTGGCATGGATTGCACACGGCATCCACAAGAAAAAGCGTCCTGAAGCAACGTTTAGGGATTGGACTTTGCTCTTTTTTCTAGCACTTGTAACGCATCCTTTACTGGATATGCATACAACATGGGGAACACAGTTCTTCTGGCCGTTTGAAGTGAAGATTACGTATAATAACATCTTCGTGGTCGATCCGTTGTACACGATTCCTTTCCTTGTTTGTCTGCTGATTGCGATGTTCTACAAACGAACCAATCCCAAACGCCGATTTTTTAATAATCTCGGACTTATCATTAGTACTTCGTATATGGCGTTAACCTTTGTTTTTAAAGGAATCGGATATCACGCAGTGGATGAAAGCCTAGCGAAACAAGGAATTGACTTTGTAGAGATTGAAACCCTGCCAACTCCACTGAACACGATTTTATGGGATGCACACATCGAAACGGAAAATGGCTATCGATTTGGCCATTATTCACTACTCGACGACGATAAACCCATTGTTTTTTCGAAAGAGTTTCCTAAAAATCATCACTTGATCGATTCCATTCGAGACAATGAAAAGATTCAACAGATCCTGCGCATCGCCAATGGATGGTACTCCATAGAAAAGAAAGAGGATCATTTAATCTTCAACGATTTGCGTTTCGGACAATTCGGGATGAATCCGAATACAGCACGAATCATGTGGCAGTATGAAATTTCTGAAGGTCCGAATGGAGAAGTGGTAGTGAAACGAATGCGCCCTGAAATTGGTAATGTGGGAGAAGCATTCAACCAAATGTGGAGAAGATTGAAAGGCGATAAATCGGTAGAGCAGGAATGAGTAATTTTATTCGAGTAACGCTGATTGTACTAACCACATTTTTCGGGTTGTTTGTATCAGTCTTCTTAATGATTTTTCAAGTTCAGTATTTCTAGTCTAGAGAAACGCTTGAAGGATATTTTGATATTTTGGGGATGACCTATGTGATTCTGGCTCTAACATTGATTATCACAAATGTTCCAAGTATTGTCTGCAATGTGAAGATTATACGGTACAAAAAACAGACACGTTCAATTGACATTATTGACGATACGCTTTCTTCTAGAGAAATCAACGCGCGTCAAGGTCTTCCTTCGAAATTATTACGGAATTTTAATGTCGTATTCTATGGAAGTTTTCTTTTGAATTATGTTATTTCAACGATACAGGTTGCTCTCTCATACCAAGGTGATTACTTGGTTGCTGTATTCGCTATAATCACCGTTATTAGCGGGATCGTGATGTTTATTGATGCGATTGTAATCCGTAATCGGTTTTGATTGATTAAAGTCTTCAAAAAATTCCCACTTTTCAATCGATCAATCATTCCTTCCTTCAACTTTTTAATTCCTCACCCAACAAAAAAAGCCTCAATCCGAAACGAATTGAGGCTTTAAGCTGAAGACTAAGTCTTTCTTAGTGTCCTTGTGCTGCTAGGTAACGCTCTGCATCCAAAGCAGCCATACATCCAGTTCCTGCAGCGGTAATCGCTTGGCGATATGTTTTATCTGCAGCATCACCAGCAACAAATACACCTGGAACATTCGTTTTCGACGTTCCTGGCTCCTCGTACTTGATGTATCCTGTTTCATCCAAGTTGATGTAATCCTTGAAAACATCTGTGTTTGGCTTATGACCAATTGCTACGAAGAATCCAGTACATGGAATGTCGTGTTCTTCCTTCGTTACATTGTTGATTACACGTGCTCCTGTTACACCTTGATCATCTCCCAAAACTTCAACAGTTTCGGTGTTGTAAAGGATTTCAATGTTTTCGGTATTCTTCACACGGTCCGCCATAATCTTCGACGCTCTGAATTCATCTCTACGTACCAACATCGTCACTTTTGTGCAAAGCTTCGAAAGGTAATGCGCTTCTTCACATGCCGAATCTCCTGCTCCTACAATAACAGTTTCCTGTCCGCGGTAGAAGAATCCATCACATACGGCACAAGCAGAAACTCCACCTCCCATTTTGAGGTATTTTTGCTCACTTTCTAAACCTAAGTAACGTGCAGACGCTCCCGTTGAAATGATTACCGTTCTTGCGTGAATTTCTTTTCCGTCATCCGCCCAAGCTTTGTGTATATCTCCTGAAAAATCAACTTTTGATACAAACCCAAAACGTACATCCGTATCAAATCGTTTTGCTTGTGCTTCGAGTTGCATCATCATTTCTGGACCTGTAATTCCGTCCGGGTATCCTGGGAAGTTTTCCACTTCGTTTGTTGTTGTTAATTGACCTCCAGGTTGCATCCCTTGATACATAACAGGATTCATGTCTGCACGAGCTGCGTAAATCGCTGCGGTGTATCCTGCTGGCCCTGAGCCAATAATCAAACAGTCTATTTTTTCTATTTCACTCATATTTTTAATCTGTGTTTTCTTTTTTGTCGTAATGACAAAAATAATATTTCACGGTAGATTTACGTTGTAACCTAAGTTGCATTTTACAATGCTAGGAATTCAAGCATCATGCTTTTGGTCGAAGTCGAGTATAAGTGCCGTATTATTTTGTATTTGACGAAAAAGACACTAGCTTTGTAGCCCTTAATTTCTTTATAGAATTATGATCGATACCGAATTGTACCAGGCTAAAACCCTGTACCCTTTTCAAGAACAAACCGTTCAATCCATTCTCAAGGAGCTTGCCGATAATGGGAAAGACTTTAACCTGCTTTTTCAATTACCTACGGGTGGTGGAAAAACAGTAATTTTCTCTGAAACAGCCCGTCGTTACATCGAGACGGTCAAGGAAAAGGTGCTGATCCTTACACACAGAATCGAGTTGTCGGTTCAAACATCAAAGCAGCTTTCTGCAATTGGGGTTAGAAACAAGGTGATTAGCAGTGAGGTAAAGGAAATTCCTGATGAGGATGAATACAATTGCTTCATTGCGATGGTGGAAACCTTGAACAACCGTTTGAATGATGACGAAAACTTCATCAAAGGAATTGGATTGGTCATTGTTGATGAGGCACACTACAATAGTTTCCGCAAAATCTTCCAGTTCTATGGAAATGCGAACATTTTAGGAGTAACAGCAACACCATTAAGTAGTAACAAAGCACTTCCATTAAATGACAACTACCATAAGTTGTTGGTGGGAGAGAGCATTGCTTCGCTTATTGAATCAGGGTATTTGTCAAATGCGGAATCGTATACCTACGATGTCAATCTTCACGGATTGAAAATTGGATCGAATGGTGACTTTACGGTAAGTAGTTCGGATGTTGTTTACGGTAACTACTTCATGCAGGAAAAACTGTTATTCGCCTATGAAGAGGTGGCTGTAGGAACCAAAACGCTGATCTTTAACTCTGGAATTGATACATCGATTCGCGTAGAAGAAACCTTCAAGAAAAGAGGATACAAAATTCGTCACCTGGATTCTACATTCAGTGATAAAGACCGTAAAGATGTATTGTCTTGGTTCAAAACTACGCCTGATGCGATTTTGACGTCGGTTGGGATTTTGACCACTGGATTTGATGAGCCAACGGTAGAAACGATTATTTTGAACCGTGCGACACGCTCATTGACCTTGTATCATCAAATGATTGGTCGTGGATCACGTCGTTTACCGAAAAAGGATAAGTTTAAAGTAATTGATCTTGGTAACAATGTCCGCCGATTTGGATTGTGGCAAGATTACCTAAATTGGCAAGATGCCTTCCGTTTCCCAGATCGTTTCCTCGAAGCTCGATTAACAGAAGCAGAGGATTTGGAATTCGAAGTGGAATTTGAATTTGGTCGTGGTGTTGATGAAGTGATCGATACGAAGCCCTTGGAAGAATTCTCTATCAAAGATTATTACTACGAGTGCGTAGATAATGGTCGAAAAGGGAAGGAGGCCGTTGATGCTTCGCTCGAGAACCACTTCGAAGTCATTCGGGATGCAGCCGAAGATTATTTCCACGGTTTGGAAATTATGGGAATGTTGTCGGATCACATCGAGTACCGTTTGAAGCATTACACGAAGTGTATCACGAAAAGTACTCCGAATTATCTCAAGTACATTACAGAGACATATGAGCGACAACTGCGTCAAAAATTACGCGCGGTGCTAGACGATGAATAGTACTGTCTAAGTTGCTAGTTAATTGAACTTTAAAGTTTTCTTATTCTTGGCGTGACATTTTTTATGGAATGTTGAACGACCTTGCATCTTATCTGTACAGATGTAAAAGCCAACGCCATGAAAAATATCCAAATCACAGAACCGTGTTCCGAAAACTGGAACAAAATGACGCCAACTGAGAAAGGAGCGTTTTGTCAGAAATGTGCGTTGGAAGTTAATGACTTCACGAATAAATCAGGAGACGAAATCCGCGATATTCTAGCACTGAATCTCGGAAGTCGCGTCTGTGGAAGAATCGAACCCAAACAACTGGATCAGCTTAACCGAGATTTTCAAACTTGGCAATTCAACTCAAAACAATCGTTTAATCGCGCTTGGATCTTTTCGTTGTTTGTTGTTTTTGGAATGACACTTTTTAGTTGTGAAGATGAAAAAGCTCCGGCAGTACAGGCGGTTCAGCAAAAGGATCAGTCCTTTTTTACCAATTTACCAGATGAAATTGAACTCTCAGAGCAAGGAGAGAAGCAGGTGGTTGAGCCTCCCGTAACAGGGCAGTTACACGTAGAAATACCGATAGTAGATGATACAGATACCTTGGAGGATGTCAGCGAATTGGAAGATACATTGGTGGTAGATACCTCTGTTGTTGTAGATGATGCCTTCCTAGAACCTGAGTTTGATGAAAGAGAATACATGATGACCCTAGGAGGTTTTTCGGTTTCCACCGCCTATGAGGAATATTTAACGGAAGTGACTGATATTGAAGCGGAAGAAGTGATGTCTACATTGGTTTATCCAAACCCCGCATCGAATCAAACAACGTTAAAAGTAGAGATGCCAACCGAGAGCGATGGCGAGATTCAGCTATTTGCAATGAGTGGACAATATATTCGAACCATTCATGCAGGACTTCTGCCAAAAGGGGAAACTGAATTTCCAATGGATTTAACTGGACTTGATTCGGGAAATTACCTCGTCATTATCATACAAAACGGTGAAAAAGAAACGATTCAGTTTTCAAAAATGTAATGCCTACCAAATGAAGAATATCAGTATCCCAGAACCGTGCTCCGAAAACTGGAACGAAATGACGCCAACCGAAAAGGGAGCGTTTTGCCAGAAGTGTGCCCTAGAAGTTATTGACTTCACGAACAAATCCGCCGATGAAATCAGAAGCATTCTGGTACAAAATATTGGTAATCATGCGTGCATGCGGATTAAAAATACGCAGCTCGAAGAGCTCAATGATGATTTTGCGTCGTGGAAGATCAAGAATCCACAGTCGTTTCAGCGAGCATGGGTATTTACTTTGATCGTTGTTTTTGGTATGACTCTATTCAGTTGTGAAGAAGAGGAAGAGCCAATTATTGAAAATTATCAAAAAGTGGGGCAAACCATTTTGGAAGAGGAAGCATCAGAAGAAATCACTACAATTGATAGCACAGCGAACACTACTGATATAGCAGTAGAAAAGAAATCAACGCCAACCACGATTCAAGTAGACGATTCGGTTGAGTACACAGTTGTTGGTGAAACGATTTTGGAGGAATGTGTGGTGAAAGATGAAATGGTTGTGACAGGAGTTATGGTGGCGAGAGATGTAGAGCATACTGCTGGTGTTCCGATGATTTCAAGAGAATATGACAATTATCTTATTGATGTAGCGAATGACTCCGATACTTATTCGTTCCAAGAGAAGAAAGTAATTACTGGGCTCGTTTACCCGAATCCTGCTGTGAATCAAACGACATTAAAAGTTGAACTGCCGAAAAGGGGGAAGGGACAAATAGAACTGTTCGCCTTAAACGGTCAGAAAATTTCGACCATCTATGAAGGAAGGATGAAAAAAGGGGAGTCTGAATACTCAATCGATTTATCTGGCTTGGAAACTGGGGTGTATTTGATCAATGTCATTTCTGGAGACATGAAAGAAACCATCAAGTTCTCAAAGATTTAATAGTTAATATTGATCTCAACAGTATCGAATGGCGGTGTGATTACCCAAACAGGTCCACTTGTACCTCCGCCTTGCTCCCAATAATAGCCAGAATATTCAACGTTTCCGTCATTGATACAATAAAAGGTCGTATCAACAGCTCCATAGTAATATTGGTATCCAGCAGGGCAGCATTCAGCACAATCTACTTTGCCTTCCTGGCGTATGTACTCCAAAACATCTGAAGCCTGAGGGCTATTGTTGACAATATGAAATTTCACCCAAGCCTTTGCTGTGGTTGAGAAATCATAAACATTATCTTCCTCAATCGTTAAATCTGCAAAAGGGATCGTTTCGTATATTTCAAAATAATTGTCCTTAGTAATCTGAATGTAGTAGGTTTCTATTTTATCACGAGGAAAGGTAAAGCTATACTCTCCATTTGCATTCAATGTTCCTGAATCGATTTGATCAATAGTTAGTTCTCCAACTTTAGTAGCATACAATTTTACGGTAGCTCCAGAAAGTGCTGTGCCAAAGGTCGAGTCAGTAATTGTACCTTTCAAGGTGAAATCTGCTTTCCCTTTTTTGCAAGAATTGAGCAAAAACAGTCCTAAGAAGGCAAAAAGAAGCGTTTTTTTCATCGAACTAATATAAAACATTTCAACAATATCGTTGGGTATGCTTGGAATTTATACGGCGTTTGAGTTCAACTTAAAAAATCGCTAAAACGATACAATTAAGGGGTTCAGAGAGTGATTTGAGTCAATTTTATATGAATCCTGACTACATTCAACTGATCTTAAGTACAATGTGTTGATAGTTTTTTTTATAACTTTTTATGATTTCTGATTTTGTGATTTTAGATTTTATATATCTTAGCCCTCGTAACTTTTAAACACAATTTATTATGACAGACGGAACACAAAAGAAAAATGGCTTGGCGTTAGCGTCAATGATCCTTGGTATTATTTCAATTGTTCTTGGTTTTTTTGGATTACTCGGTATTATTGTAGGTATCGTAGCAGTAATTTTGGCAGTAGTTGCTAAGAATCAAATCAAAGCAGACCCTAGCATGGCTGGGTCAGCAGGACAAGCCAAAGGAGGTTTGATTATGGGGATTATTGGAGCGGTTGTAGGTCTCGTAATGATCCTTCTTACGATATGGCTCTTCACTGCTGCTGCTAATAGCTTCGAAGATGCTGCAAGACAATACGAGATTGAGTTGAATGAATTGAACTAATTCGTTTACCGAAAGAAAATATGCTCTCATTATGACATAGCTCGTAATGAGAGTTTTTTTTTAGATAATAAATTCCTCAGTTTCACATACTTTATTGTATTTTGGTGCTGACCTAAACACAAAGAATATGAATCAGTTAGTAGATGATTTTCAGTTGTCGGAAGATGAATCGATTGTAAAAAAGAAGCGACCAACCTTCTTGTTGGTATTGTTCATCTTGACATGTGCTGCCACTGGATTTGGTTTAATCATGGGGCTCATTAACCTCACAGGTTTTAATGATGTTGAATCGCAATTACGAAACGCTAGTGCTGGTTCAAACCCTTTTTCAGATGAAGTATTAGGCTCTATGGATATTGAAGGGATGCAGAGCGCACAAGATTTTTCGACTATCTTGAGTATTGTTGCGAACATCCTTTGCTTCGTTGGAGCACTCATCATGTTTAAAATGAGAAAAATTGGATTTCTTCCTTATGTGTTGGGGCAATGTGTTGCGATTTACGGAACCTATGTGGGGCTAGGAATTTTGGATAAAATGGCTGTAATTATGCCAGTAAAAGCAGCTGCAGATATCATGCAGATAACAGGAGTGGTTACAATGGTGGTTATGATCATCTTTGCAATCGCCTTTATTATTATGTACGGAGTAAACCTTAAACACTTAAAGTAAAATGAGCGAATCAGACGATCTACTAGACCCAGGAGTAACGCAATCAGCCCCAACAGGTGGGTATGCGCCTCAAAAAGTTATACCTAACGCGAATACAGTACTTGTACTGGGAATCATTTCCATTGTTGGATGTATCCTTTACGCAATCCCCGGATTAGTATGTGGTGTCATCGCGTTAGTGATGTATAAAAAAGTGAAAGCTACGTATCTTTCAGATAAGCCAGCATACGAAGCATCATTCAAGAACGCAAAAGCAGGATATGTGTGTGCAATCATCG
This sequence comes from Flavobacteriales bacterium, assembly GCA_013373595.1. GTDB lineage: Bacteria > Bacteroidota > Bacteroidia > Flavobacteriales_D > Crocinitomicaceae > UBA4466. Next base: position 59,809 of record JABXHO010000023.1, read on the forward strand.
GGACAATTTTGTCTGGATTGTTCTTCTTGTACGTGATTTTCGTACTCATCATTTTCGCAACTGCAGCATCAGGAGGATTCGGAAGATTTTGATTGAATGCTCTTGGAAATCGGAATTTGGCGTTGATTGCTTAACATGTGGCTTTCAACGCTCTTTTTTATCTTTGATAAAGGGAGATGTCATGGAGAGTTTTTATCAATTCCCCGCAACAATCCCTTTTCTTTTTTGTGTCATCTTCTTAGGTATCCACCTTGTTTTTAAAGTAAATAATGGACACCGCTGGATTGTGGGTTCATTCGGACTAACAGCCCTCCTCATAGTTGTCAACTATTCCTTCAAGCTTTACACTGGAGCAGCTTTTCATTAAGAATTCGATTACTGATTACCCGATTGACCGAATACCGATTAATCGGTCATCTCAAAGCTCAGCAATCGGAAAATCAGAACATCCAAAATCGAAGCGATCAGAAAATCGAATAGTGCACCAATCAGACGATCGAATAATACGAAATCCACGTATCCAACAATCTGTCAATCCAACAAATTCTACTAACTTTGAAAGAAACAGATTAAGCATTATGTCAGACGATAAAAAGATCATATTTTCTATGGTGGGGGTATCGAAAAATACCCCTCAAGGAAAGCAAATCATTAAAAATATTTACCTCTCGTTTTATTACGGAGCGAAAATCGGAATCATCGGATTAAATGGTTCTGGTAAATCAACAGTGATGAAAATCATTGCTGGTTTAGATAAATCCTATCAGGGAGATGTTGTTTTTTCTGATGGATATTCAGTAGGTTACCTTCCTCAGGAACCTGAATTGGACGAGTCGAAAACAGTAAAGGAAATTGTGCTTGAAGGAGTACAAGAAACAGTAGATGTTTTGAAAGAGTTCGAGGAAATCAACAATTCATTCATGGATGAAGAAGTGATGAATGATCCAGATAAAATGGAGAAATTGATTGCTCGACAGGGAGAAGTACAAGATAAAATTGATGCCCTTGATGCCTGGGAGTTGGATGCAAAGCTCGATCGCGCAATGGATGCACTAAGATGTCCTCCAGATGATCAAAAGATTGAAACTTTATCGGGTGGAGAGCGCCGTCGTGTGGCACTTTGCCGTTTATTGTTGAAGAATCCAGACGTTTTATTACTCGATGAGCCAACCAACCA
>JABXHO010000070.1 GCA_013373595.1 Flavobacteriales bacterium
CTTGTAAATGACGTTCTGGGTTCAAACATACGAGCGCCAAACGTTAGGCTCAATGAATAACCACTATAATCATGAACAAAGAAATCAGGAAATTTTTAATCGACCAATGCGTCCTTGGGCAACCTGTTTACTACGAAGATGTCGCAAAAATAATCGACCTAGATTTATCTCTTTTAAGTGACAGGGAATTGTTGAGTAAGACACTAGGTGAAATATCCGCGTATGAATACGAAAATGGCAGACCATTAATTAGCTCTGTTGCAATATATAAAACTGCTAATGACCATGGAAATGGATTCTATAAATTATGTGAAGAATTAGGCATTGGTTCATCTAGCGCATTAAGAAAAGAGTATTATGGCTTTTCAGAACTTGAAAAGTCTAAAATATTTTGGAAAGACGAATTTAATTACGAGCAATTTTATAGTCTAGCTGTTCCCCTCTATAACGATTCTGACAATCCCTTTTTTAATATTGATGAAATAGCTTTTTTTAGAAAGTGGATATATAAAGTCTATGATAAAAACAATCGAGATCACTATTCTGCCAAAGAGTATCTGCTCGACACCGTTTGGGCTAAGACTAGATTCTTGTCGAATGAAATAGTCAACAGATTAGATAATTACGAAACCTCCAACAAAAGAATGTGGAGTAAGCGTGATTGGCAAGAAGGGAAAAGAGTATCTACCTTCAAACCATATACTTGGGCAAGAATTTATAAAAATGGAAATAAGTCCAAAGAGATATTTTTTACCGTCGGCATTGATCCTGAGAACAATTCCTTTCTCTATAAACTTGATTATTATCACGAAAATGACTCAAATCTTAGTACTTTACAAAAAGAACTTTGCAGAAAACATATCCCCGACAGCCTGAGATGGAATGAAATCCATGAAAATGATTTAATTAATTGGAATTGGGAATCGTTAATCAAAAAAATGGTCGACTTTATTGCTGAAAATTCTCATCATTACGACCAACTCGTTGAGCTGGTTTGGGGAGATACAAAAAGTGAAGAAGTCTTCACCAATAATCTTACGCTCCGTCAATTACCAGAAGGGGGACTAGTAGATTTACCAAAATTAAATCCCAAATTCGAAGGTGTTGATACCGATTTCATCAAGAAAAGTGCAAATGACAAGGAACTTGGAGACTTTGGCGAAGAGTTAGTCTTAGACTATGAAAAGAAAAAGTTATCCGAGAAAGGCTTATACAACTTTGTGGATAAAGTGAAAATAGTAAAAGATGGTAATGGGTATGACATCAAGTCATTTGATGAAAATGGAAACGATATTTTTATAGAAGTAAAAACCACCCAAGGAAATTCTAAGACTCCGTTCTACCTGAGTCTAAATGAAAAGTTGTTTTTTGAAAAGGAAAGAGACAAATATTTTATTTATCGTTTGTATAACTTCGATTCTGAGAGAAATTACGCCGATTTTTTCATTATTGTAGATATTAATAAGAGATTATTATTTCAACCAACGGAGTATAGAGTTTATCTCAAGAAGAATTAGATGATGAGCCTAACACAACCTACACTTCATGCCGCAAAAGTTTTATCTTCGAGAGGCGGCACGAAAGCGTAGCTTGATCCCGTTAGCAGTAACTAAAAGATGACCCGAATAACATTAGTAATATTATCTTTTCTGACTTTTTCATGTGGAAATTATTCTAATGAACCCTCTTCCTTAGAAAAAACTGAATCAGAAAATCCTCAAAAAAGTCAAATCGAAATTTATGCAGAAAATTCAACTGAGGTAAATGATACAAAAGAAATCAAGTCCATATGGGATACTATAAGTATGAAAGTCGATTGGTTTATAAAGAATAAATCAATAAATCGTGATTTGAAGAACATCCCAAATGACTTTCTGAATTTCTATAACCAATTCATTTCAGACAGTAGCTATCAAAAAGAACACATTGACTTTAAAAATTTAATCGGTGTTTATGGAGAATGTGAGACAACCATTTATATAAACAAAAGAAATTGGATTATTAGTAATTGGAATTTTCTGGATTTTTTCAATGTAGATAACAATACTGACTCAATTGATGGATGGGATAATCGCTATTACTTTGACAACAAAAAATTCTACTATCAATTTGACTTAAAAGAGATTGGGACTATCTATCAAGTAGGATTTGAAAAAATTAGTGATAAATGGAAAATGACACTATATTTCGTAAACAATTGCTAATGAATATGGTGCTAACATGCGGTAAAAAAAATTGCGCACAATTAGACTCGAGAGAAGCGCCACTTTTCCTACCGCAGAACCATTAGTAACCATTGAAGCCCACATCCGACAACTTTGAATAAACAAGAACCAAAAAATATAATTGACTCTCCTGAAATAATCCCTATGGACGAATCGGATGGACGAAAAAGTATTCTATGGTGGGAAAAGAAAAGGCTATTTTACAATGTTATTGTGATCTGTTTCACGATTTATGTATTGTACGATTGGTGGGATTATCCAATGCGATCCATAATAGGAACTCAGGGAGTAATTTTGAATGCGTTTATATTCATATTTTTCGCAAACATTTTCTACACTTTTGGATGGGGCATTGAACTTATAGGTCTCCATTTCCTCAAAACCAAAGGGTTAAGCAACACCAGCAGATGGACTTTACTTGTGCTTGGTACAATATTCACCCTAATCTCAACATTAGTATACTACACCGCGGAGTTTGACATAATGTTCGCGGATTGAAGGTTACTAACATAACCTCGTGCTTCACACCTTTTATTCACTATATTCGAGAGTCGGCACGAAAGCCAAGCCGCAAGCCGTTATGCGTAATTACCCTAATCCTTAAAAGTTGCTTTAAGAAGCTAACTTTAAGTTGTAAGTTGAGATTAGATTAAAATGGTAAAACATTTGTTGGAATCTTTAAATTATGAATATCGAGCGTTTGTTGCATCTAAACAATATGAAGACATCCTTTTTATCTCTACTGATGATTTTATCTGCAGTAACCGCGATTGCCCAGCCTAACGATAAATTGAAAGACGCGATAATGACTTACAACGACTGTAGAAGTAAACAGCCTCCTTATAATGAAGAAGATTGTTCAGATCTCGTGAATAGTAGGGATTTTTTAGTTCGATACATTTCTCATCCTAAATTAGAAGATGTACCTAAAATCAAGTACACTTTTTACTTATATAAGATTCAAGGTCTACTATTAGAATGCAATTCTCTTCTATCTAATGATGAAATAAAATCAGCCCGAAGAGACTATTATTCATACTTTAAGCTATTCTTAAGTTTAGACGTAGACGATAAACGTTCAAAGAGATATTGGGAAAATCAAAAGAAGAATGAATTGTATTTGTTGGATCTAAAGAATCACAATTTATTCCAAAAGAGCAAAGAGGAGAATTTAGTAGATGAATTTTTAAAAAATCCAGAACTTCAAGATTGGTATAAAGCAACAATCAGAAATTATTCTCTAGATTCTCTCTTTGTTGAACTCGAGCAAAAATCCAATGATAGTCTAACATTAAAAGTTCTTAAGTCTTACAAGGTTGTTCCCGACTCTTCATGTTACTCCATATTTAGTAGATATGAATGTGACACTATTAAACGACTCATTGTTGAACTTGAAACGAAATTAGAAGCTCAAAAAAATGAGAGAGAACTTCGTTTAAGGCATAAGAAAGAAATAAAGAAAGAAAGATTAGCACGAGGCAAAAATCAATTACAGAAAGCTGACAGTCTTCTATACATCAATGAGTTAAATAATGCACTTGAAATGTACAACGCCGCTAAACATATTCCCTTTGAAGGAAATTATGCTTCAGATTGTATTAGAGAAATTTACTCTTTAATGTGGGAATCATTTACGTACGACTATTTCTTATTCGATACTATTGGCAGGTTAAGAATAGATACAACAAAGCGGTTGAATGAAGTAGAGTTAAAACAAATTAAGGATAACAGAAAAGAAATTTCGACGCAAATTATTCGGTCGTTGCAAGAATATGAGGACTCACTTTATGCTAGTTTTAGAAAAGAATATCGTCAATCTAACGGCAAAGTTTCAATTCAAGATTTATTACCTTACAAGATTGAAGATACCACTAAACTGTTGTATAAATTAAAATGTGACAGTTCAGGGATAATAAACATTGAAGATAGCTTGTTGAGTAATAATAAGGATTATGGAGAACTAACTGATTCAATAATTAGAAAGGTACTACCTTCCATTTTTCCATACCTTAGAATTGTCGATGATCAAATTCACGAATACTTAATTCCGATAATTTATATTCCCTCAAGGTATAAATATCCTAAAAGGAGTAGCTTCTACTGTAATTGCCAATTACCTATTTGCCTTGGATTGGGCGCAATTTCTTGTTCTTATCGTTTTAATGTGAATAGTGAAACTCAAATTATTAGAAGAACAAGCGAAGAACTAGACGAGTTCTTTTTTGTGATTAGAGAAGGGCAACCGATATCTCGTGATTAAAAACGCATAAAATAGCTTCATGCTTCATGCCTTAAATTCCCTAAAAACAAACCCTTAGTTAGAAGTCCGTACGACTTCATAGCTTCGGAACGTTATGTGTAATGGAGCAATCTGGGATTTCATCGAAAAACCGAAAATTCCTTCATCGCTATTCACCTGTTGGGCGCCTATATCCGAATACGAACCTCTCAAATTTTGAGGAACTTGACCATTTGTAGTTGTTCTCAAGTTTCCTAAATTCTTCTATTGCCTTTTTCGTCTTAACAGGTTTGTCCTTTTCATCAAGAAACTTAATAAATTCTGGAATAAGTTTTTTCCTTCTTCGATCCCCTGCATTATCCGGAGCAAAGTATCCTACAACACGTAAAATCAAAATGAACGGTAATAAAACTATTATCAGTAAAATTGGCACCGCCCACCAAGTGTCCCAGAATGTTCGAGGGTATTGAGCCGACTTAAAGTAATTATCAACGTCGTAATTTCTTACATCATATTGTAATTTGTTAGTCGAAACCGCGTAAAAAGGGGTACGTTCCGAATCAATTAGAAAAGATGCTTGAAAACATGGATATTCGGCATTTCCCATTTTTGCGTTAGAAATCATGAAACCTTTTTTGAAACCTCCCTTGTAAGATGATTCCTGGACTTTAGGCAAGTCAGAAATAACCTCCCTGTTACCGCTGTGTCCCCAAACTTTTGATGAGATCAGTTTGATCGGATCACCTTGCTCGTCATACAGGTCAACAAATATTTCTACATCTTCAACATCTCTATCATTAAAATTATAGATAAATATATCTACCCGTTGTAAGTTTTTAACTTCAACTGAATCAATAGATAACTTCACATCTTGATCCGTTATTTCGCCAAAATTCTGTGATGAACTCAACACCTCAAAGTATCGAACTTCATTCGTATACTTTTGCCAGTAGTATTGACCAACCAATGTTAGTAATACAGAAATCAAGGATGAAAAGAGGATTAGAAAAATTTTAGTTCTCATGGAAAAGTGGTTTACTCAAAATTATCGAATCTTTTGAGCTAATCAAAACTATTGCAACTTGAATGTCATCGAAAAAATACGCATACCATAGCCTCACACTTCATACCGAAAAGTATCGTATTCGAGAGTCAGCACGAAAGCGCAGCCGCGAACCATTTGGCACAAATGAATACCCATATTCCTAAATTGTAAAGTAGGAATGTAAACAACTTCAATCAAGTGTAATTATTTTCTCCGTGTGATTAAACCTTTCTTCGTTCTGTTTGTCTGAATAAGAAAACACGTATGAAAATTTACTTTGGCATAATCCTATTTCTAACAGCAAGCTCAAATTCTTTTACTCAAAAAAGGATATCAACAGAGCCTGTGAAATCTGGAGATTCTTCTCTAACAAATCGTGCTCTTCAGTAACTAGCATCGAAGAAAGTCTCACCAATCAAATATTTCTGTTTATCCCCCACTCCCATCGAAAAATCTTTTTGGAAACAAATGAGGCAATCAAAAAACTACTGATCCAAAAAATATAAAAAGTGCCGAACAAAACCTGTGCGCAATGTCATTCTGAATACTGCGTATAGCCAAACCATTGTATGCCCTTTCAACAAACCTTGAGTAAATTCTAATTAATGAAAATAGCCTTTTTGAACGTTTTATTCCTTTTGACCAATAGCTTCATTTTCGGTCAAACAATCACAGGAAAAATAGTCGATGAATACAATCAACCCATACAAGAAGCCAATATTCTCAACACAAATACCGACGATCATATACACTCTAACGAATTGGGTGAATTCACGTTGGAAAATTGTTCGGTAGGAGACACATTACAAATATCATTTATAGGCTATCAAACAGTACTTGTTGCAATCAAAGACCCCAAAAGTCAATTGGTTATCATTCTAAATGAAAAAGTTATCAGCTTGGATGAAATTGTTATTTCGCCAAAAATAGATGCCCTGCATATTATAGCCGACATCGATATACAAACCAATCCTGTAAACTCCTCCCAAGACATCATGCGCAAAGTACCCGGACTTTTCATTGGACAACATGCAGGAGGTGGAAAAGCAGAGCAAATGTTTTTAAGGGGGTTTGACATTGACCATGGCACGGACATCAATGTTTCTGTAGACGGACTGCCTGTAAATATGGTTTCCCACGCACACGGACAAGGTTATGCCGATTTGCATTTTGTAATTCCAGAAACCGTTGAAAAAATTAATTTTGGGAAAGGTCCGTATTATGAGGACAAAGGCAATTTTACTACGGCAGGATATGTGGATTTTTCAACCAAACAAAAATTAAAAAACAGTTCCATCAAATTTGAAGCAGGGCAATTTGACACGCACAGATTGCTGGGAATGTTCAATCTATTGGAAAGTAATAAACACAATGCTTACGTAGCAACCGAGTTTTTATCTACGGATGGATATTTTGACAGCCCACAAAATTTTAACCGGATCAATCTTTTTGGAAAATATACGGGTAGAGTAAACAAAACTGATAAAATCGGTGTTACCGCCTCCTATTTTGACAGCAAATGGGACGCATCGGGGCAAGTGCCAGAAAGGGCTGTGAAAAGCGGATTGATAACACGTTTTGGTTCCATTGATGACACCGAAGGTGGTACTACCTCTCGAAGTAATCTCTTGGTAAGTTATGACAAAATGATCGATGAAAGTTCTTTTATCAAAAGCAAAGTTTTCTTAAGCCAATATGCGTTTGAACTCTATTCCAATTTCACTTTTTTCTTGGAAGATTCCATCAATGGCGACCAAATACGGCAAAAAGAAAACCGAGTTGTTTATGGACTGACTTCCGATTACAATAAATCATTTTCAAATGGAAACTTAAAAGGAACGTGGCAGGCAGGAATAAGTCTTAGAAATGATCAAACCAAAGACACCGAACTTTCGCATACCAAAAATAGAACAGAAACCTTGGAAACGTTAAAACTTGGCGACATCAACGAAACCAATTTGGGAACATACATCGGAGCCAATTTCGATGTAAACAAATGGACTTTCAACCCTTCCGTTCGATTGGATTATTTTGATTTCCAGTACAACGATAAGCTTACAGCAAGCTATAAAACAGAGGAACAAAACAAAGCCATTGTCAGTCCGAAACTCAATATATTTTACAACCCGAACCGCGATCTACAAGTTTATCTCAAAACAGGGAAAGGATTCCACTCCAACGATACAAGAGTTGTGGTAGCCGAAAGTGGCGAGAAAATATTGCCTGCCGCATACGGATTTGATGTCGGCTATATTTGGAAACCCACCCCAAAAATGCTTGTGAATATGGCCTATTGGTATTTGTATTTGGAACAAGAATTTGTGTATGTGGGCGATGCCGGAATTGTAGAACCAAGTGGAAAAACAAGACGACAAGGAGTAGACTTAAGCTACCGATACCAACCTCTGCAATGGTTATTTTGGAATTTGGACGCCAACTATACTTATGCCCGTTCCATTGATGAACCCAAGGGAGAAGACTACATTCCGTTAGCGCCCGATTTCACCTTTGTTAGCGGATTAAATTTCTTATTCAAATCAGGAATTTATGGCAGTATAAATGTCCGTCATCTGGCAAACCGTCCTGCCAATGAAGATTATTCCATCGTTGCCAAAGGCTACACAGTTACCGATTTGAACGCAGGTTACAAATGGCGGAAAATGAGTTTTAGCGTACAAATCCAAAATCTCTTCAATACCGAATGGAACGAAACACAATTTGCGACAGAATCACGTTTGCAAAATGAAACCGAATCGGTAGAAGAAATACACTTTACGCCAGGAACACCCTTTTTTATAAAAGGGACGATAAACTATAATTTTTAAATCAAAAACGGATCAGAAAAGTGTCCCACGCAATTGTTCAGCTGGCAACAACATTTGATTTAATCGGTGGAAAAATGAAAAGAGATAAACGAGCTGAAATCGTGTATATTTAAGTCGAAAAAAGTCTGAATGGAGTTTTTTAGACAAACTGCCGTTGTGTGCAATGAAAGATTTTCAAAAAATGCTGAAGAAAATTAAAATATGGAGCTCTATTGGCCTCATATTGATACTTGTCTCTTGTGATTTAAGTACGCACAAGTACTATCTGTATTCAAACAATCAGGATGCAGATAATGAAATCTATTTTTTGTGGCCAGATTCCTCAAGGTGCGGAATGACAATTAAAAATTCTAGTATTGATTATGATACACTTACCTTATATTTCCCTTCAGACAAATCATCAATCAATAATCATTGTGAATTATACTACGATTACATTCGAGATAGCTTAGACGTAATAATAGATTCTACTGAAATGTGCGCTGATTATTTTGCTATCACTGAAAATGACCAAAGAGTAATAGATAATGATCACGTAATATTATACATCTACAAAAGAAATTCTCTAGTTATGCAAGACACGCTTTTCAGAGAAAAGGTAGAACGGAGTTTTATAGATCGCCTGCCACTGCCTAGACACCTTTAGATTTCTCGTTGTAGGAAGTAATTTTGAGTGTAAATTGGTTATTTTTAGATGAAACTTAACCGTTGTATGTCATTTGTAAGTGGTTAAAACGGAAAAGATGCTGATATAAAAGAGTTATGGGCAATGACCGAGATGAGAAAAAAATACTTAATACATAATTATAAAACTTCGCTTCTGATATTTATAAGCTGCTTAGTCCTAGGTCTGTTTTGCACGAGTTACACAGGCGCGTATTGGTATAATTTTTACTACGAGATTAGAGTTGTGGACGCTGAAGGAGAAATAATTGTGGGTAAGGAATTTGATATTCAAAAGGAAGATACGACTTTCATCGTGAAAACAGATTCGTTAGGAGTTTTAAGCATCTATATAGGTGGAACGGAAAATTGCACGTCAAATTCACATTCCAGACGCATAAAAGATTGGTCTTGGACTCCTTCATCGCTGTTCATTGTAACAACTGAAAATAAAATTGACATCAACAAAAACTGGAAGAAACATTTCAAAAGAGATGAAAGAGTGATAGATGTATTTCAGCCGGCGTCAGGCAGGGTGTCTTATGGAAAATGAAAATAGCTTATAACATCAACTAAAAGCCACGGGCTGAACAACCACTTCCGAGAAGCCCGCGTCTCCTAGTTGAGAACCGTTATAGAGAATGAATATTACATGTGAAACCTTGAACGAAAATATCAAAATACTGCTAGTTGGTGTAATATTTATTCTTGGTGGATGTGGTGATGCAACTATTGAAAATCTGAAAGGCAAAACCTGGTGTGTTATTGAAGTAGTAGTTAACGGCGAAAATATTGATCCTGAAATTGAAGAATTTCCGTTTAAACTGAACGGATGCACACATAATCTTCGAATTCGCGAGTCAGGAATAGCAGATTTACCATCTTTCGGTGGGGTTTGTTATATGGCTAAATGGACTGAAAAAGATGGGATAATTGTTTTCTCTATGGTCGATAAATTCAAAGACCTTCAAGATTCGAACAATCACTTTATTGATGAGTTTAGAATAGAAGTTGAAAAAGATATTTTGACTCTCAAAAACAATAAGAAGACGATTAGATGTCAGTTAAATTAATTATCAAAATCGCATTTCTTTCTGACTTTTAATACTAAGTCAATTTGAGAAATAAGCTGTTTTCAAATCAATGAAATTGATCTCTATAACATAGAACTGAGCTAAAATCCAAACATTTTCTTCTCTTTTATACTAATTGTCTTCTTCTGTAATTCTGGTCATAAACCAGATCATTCTTCACGACTCCAAAAGACTGTTTGATC
>JABXHO010000044.1 GCA_013373595.1 Flavobacteriales bacterium
CGGTGATTGGTGAAATCCCGTCGTATTTGGTGTTTGATTTCTCGGGGAGATACACGTGTAAGAAGTATTTTCAGTTTGAGGCGGGTGTAAACAACTTTACAAACCAGCAATATTATACGCGACGTGCAGCGGCATATCCAGGGCCGGGAATTTTACCATCGGATGGAATTAATGCATACCTCACAATTCAATTTAAAATTGCGAAATAAAGCTTAGGCAATGATTTGAATAGCACTTGGAATCACTTCCACAGTGATCGATGACCTTCCTGCGATTTCACCGTCAGTTTCTACATACAAGTCGTCGAGTGTGGTATGAACGTGTAATTTTTCGAACTCGTAATATTTTACTTGAGGATGATCAATTCGACGGCCTTTGCGCAAGTTTCCAAGATTCTTGGCATATTCGCCCAAACTGACATCGCCAATAATGGTCAAACCGAGCTTTCCGCTATCTAGCTTTGCTCCTGGGAAGATTTGAAGGCCAGAACCAAAGGTAGTGCCATTACTGAATGCAATCATGAGTGATTTTCCTTCAAATTCGAAGTGCTCGGACCGTATTTTGAGTTCGGGTTTGCGGTACGAGATGAATGAGCGAAGAATGGCGAGGTTGTATGAAAATTTGCCACTAACTCCACTTGATCGTTGTTTGTTGAGGGTGTCGATTACCTTGGCGCCAAAGCCAATATCTGCTACGTTCAGGAAATAGCGGGTGGCTTTTCCAAACTGTATCTTACCGAGGTCAATACGCTTTACCGAATTCTCGATAATGCCGACAACGAATGTGTAGGGATCAAAGGGAGGAAAATTTCGAACGAAGTCATTACCCGTTCCATTCGGTATAACTCCAAATATGATGTGATCCTTCGGCTTTATCATTAGACCGTTGATGACTTCATTACATGTGCCATCACCTCCCACGGCAACAATTACATCGGAGTGTTTACTCGCTTTAATGGCTATTTCGCTAGCGTCGCCAGGTCCTTTTGTCTTGTAGATTTTTATCTGCAGCATCGTTTCTCCTTGTAGAAGCGCAAGGGTCTCACGAGTTTTTTCGGACAACTTTCGATGTCCATGAACGATCAGGCTGACAGTTTTTTTCATAGTGCAAACTTTCAAGATCACGAAAAATGTGTAATTCTTGAAATGATGTTTCCATAATCTTCAATAAAACTATAAAAAGGATTGTATTTCTATTGTCTTATGTAACAAAAGTTGCCTTTATAACTCATAATCAGCGAATTTAAGTGGGCTGAAAAGGAAAGTGCGGATATAAAAAAAGCGGCATCCAAACTTAGAATTAAGACGAATGCCGCTTTTGTTTACGATATGTAATTAATCGTGCTCCTCCACCAAGTCAACCTCTCCTGATGGAGTGAGAGCTTCTTTAATTTTCTGTTCAAGTTCCTCCATGAGTTCAGGGTTATCCTGAATAATTCCTTTTACAGAATCACGACCCTGTCCTAATCGGGTTTCACCATACGAGAACCAAGATCCACTTTTCTTTACAATGTTTAAGTCTACTCCTAGGTCGATGATCTCTCCAACTTTAGAGATCCCTTTCCCGTACATGATATCGAACTCTGCCTTACGGAAAGGCGGCGCTACTTTGTTTTTTACAACTTTCACTTTTGTACGGTTACCAACTACTTCGTCACCATCTTTAATTTGACTAGATCGACGAATATCTACACGTACAGAAGAATAGAATTTTAAGGCGTTTCCTCCAGTTGTTGTTTCAGGATTTCCGAACATTACTCCGATTTTATCACGCAATTGGTTGATGAAAATACAGCAGCAATTCGCCTTATTAATAGAACCTGTTAATTTTCGAAGGGCTTTAGACATCAAACGAGCCTGTAATCCCATTTGAGAATCACCCATTTCTCCTTCAATCTCTGCTTTTGGTGTTAGTGCTGCAACGGAGTCAACTACCAACAGATCAATAGCACCGGAGCGAATCAAGTTATCGGCAATTTCGAGTGCCTGTTCTCCATTGTCAGGTTGAGAGATCAATAAGTTATCGATATCTACACCCAAACTTTTAGCGTAGAACTGATCAAAGGCGTGTTCAGCATCCACGATAGCGGCAATACCACCTTGTTTTTGAACTTCAGCAATAGCATGAATCGCGAGTGTCGTTTTACCTGAAGATTCTGGTCCGTAGATTTCTACAATTCTTCCCTTTGGGAAACCACCAACACCTAAAGCTAAATCGAGTGTGAGTGATCCTGTTGGAATAACATCTACTTCTACTGTAGGAGCGTCTCCCATTCGCATTACGGAACCTTTTCCGAATGTTTTATCCAGCTTTTGCATGGTAAGCTGAAGTGCTTTTAGTTTTTCTGAGTTTGCATCGTTTGCCATATCGTAATTTTTAATGTTTATGTGTTTTGAAACACAAAGGTTGAATGATTTTGATGTTACAAATCTATGGGGGTAGATCGTAAACTATTTACGGTGATTAATTATTTTCGAAAATTTCCAAAATTTCTCGTGCATGATCTTTTGTTTTTGGCTTTTCGATAATGCCAATAATTGTATGTGAAGCATCCATGATAAAGGTGGTACGGTGAATGCCGTCGTATACTTTTCCCATGAATTTCTTTTCTCCCCAAACGCCATAAAGTTTGATAAGCTCTTTGTCCACATCTGCAATAAGAGGGAAAGGAAGTTCATACTTATTGATGAATTTTTGATGCGAAGCTTCAGAATCTCCACTTACTCCGATAACATTAATATTCTGTTCGAGCAGCTCACTGTAATTGTCACGTAAATTGCACGCTTGATTCGTACAGCCAGGTGTACTATCCTTTGGATAAAAATAGATGACTACAGGTTTACCGCTAAAATCAGACAATGAAATGTCGTTTCCGTTTTGGTCTTTTCCCGTGAAAGAGGGGGCTTTTTGACCGACTTTAAGATGTTTCATGAAATTGAATTGACGATTAATTAATCAAATATAGTGTTTATATTTTAATCAACTAAATATCTGTGAGAATTTTGCTTACTAAAACGGATTATTAACTGAAATTAAGGAATTGGTTAAATCTATAATATTTTTTGTAGGCGCCTGATTTTGTGTTAAATTTACTTTTCTATAAAAAAGTTATTCTTATGAAAAAATCACTACTATTAGTTGCTGCTGCGTTCAGCGGTTTTGTTGCCTGGGGACAGTGTCTGCCCACCTACAACAGCCAGTGTACGTCAGGAGATTTCATTAATAGTGTTACATTCAACACTATTAGTAACCTTAACACAGGATGTACGAATCCTAGTGCGAACAATTATGTCGATTACACGGCAATTTCTACGAATGTTCAGCAAAATACAACGTACACAATTGATGTTGCACCAGGGCCGTCTTGGGGACAACATTTTGTAGTATACATCGACTTCAATAATGACGGAGATTTTGATGATGCAGGAGAGTATTTCGATGTGGGTTATGCCACAGCGGGTACAACGATCTCTAGCCCTATTACGATTCCAAATGGGATTCCGGGAGGACCAACAACAATGCGTGTGTTGTGTAAGTACGCTTCAGGAGCTCCATTGGCATCAGAATCTTGTGGAAACTTTAGCTTTGGAGAATGTGAAGATTACACATTGAATATCGCTTCTCCATTAACCGATGATGCTGGTATTGCCGGTTTTGTTACTCCTACACTCCCAACATGTGATTTCACAGATTCTGTTCGTGTTGAATTGTTCAATTACGGATCAGACCCTTTGACATCAGCGCAAATTGACTTCTCAATCAATGGAAGTATGCCATTGAACGTTTCTTGGACGGGTTCTATCGCTCCTTTTAACTCTGAAGTTGTTACAATCGGATTATTTCCTTTAAACACAGGAGATAACTTAGTAGCTGTGGCCTCTATGCCAAATGGTGTTACTGAAGATCCAGCAGGAGCTTGGAACGACTTCGCTAATATCGCAAGCTTGGAGCCAGGACTTTCTGGAACTTATACAATTGGTGGTACAACACCCGATTATGCTGACTTCTCAACTGCTGTTGCTGACTTAGTAACATTCGGATTGTGTGGAGACGTTATTTTTGACGTGCGTGATGGAGTATACAACGAACAGTTTGATTTATCGGGAGTTCCTTCTGATTCAGCAAACACACTTACTTTCCGCTCTGAAAATGCGGACGCATCTTTGGTTACAGTAAGCGCTGCACCAGCTGCCTCTTCAGATAACTACATTGTTAAAATGTCTGATAACGACTACGTGACTTTCCTAGACTTGACTCTTGAAAATACATCTACAAGTTATGGACGTGTATTGGACATCTCAGGAGGATCGGAGAACAACCATTTTGAAAACTGTCATTTACGTTCGGCAAATATATCAAGCACAGGAACAAACTTTGCGGTTATTTATTCGCCAAACTCAGCCGATAACAATAACATGTTCCTAAACAATACAATGGAAGGAGGAAGTTATGGTTTGTACTGGTACGGTAACGGATCGCTTGATCGTGAATCTGGATCAGTGTTCAAAGGAAACACATTCTTAGATAACTATTACTACGGTGCTCGTTTGGAGTCGCAAGATGCAATTGTATTTGATGGAAACATGGCAATTGGTGAGTCAACATACACTGGAAGTCGTTACGGATTGTACTTCAACTATTGTGATAATGGAGCGATGATCATGAACAACATGGTTAGTGGTACGGCTACTTCAGGTTGGACTTACGGTATGTACTTGGTAAACTCTGATGCGAATACATCAAACCACGCTAAATTCTCAAACAACATGGTACAGGTTGGAAAAAGTGGAAGTACATCAACTTTCTACGGAATTTACTTGTCAAACTCTGGGTTCACTGATATTGAGCACAACACAGCATTCGTATCTGAAGGTGGAAGTTCGTCACGTGCTTTCTACGGAACAAGTGGTGGAGCAAACACATTGAAGAATAATATGTTTGTAAACTACACAGCAGGATACGCAATTTACTTGGCAAGTAACTACACCGTTACGGAGTCTGATTACAACTTGTTCCACTCACCAAGTGGAAGCGTAGGATACTATTCGAGTGCTAACCAAGCATTGCTTTCTGATTGGCAATCAATCACAGGTGGAGATGCGAACAGTATTGATGTTGATCCAATGTTCCACTCAACATTTGATCTTCACGTTTGTAACGAAGCGGTTGCAGGATTGGGTACGCCAATTGCTGGAATCACGATGGATTTTGACGGACAAGGTAGAGATGCTGTTACACCAGATATGGGAGCAGATGAATTCTCTCCACTTTCTACAGACTTCCTAGGAGCTGACTTCGAAATTTGTACAGGTGAGGTTGTAGCATTGTCTGCTGGAGCGCCATCAGATGCAATCTTGTGGTCAACTGGAGACACAACATTAACAATTGATGTGTCAACTCCTGGAACGTACTCTGTTGATATCACAAGTGTTTGTGGTACGGGAGCGGATACAGTTGTGGTAACACAATCTGCAAACAACTACACGGACTTCTTAGTAGCAGATTCTCTTGAGTTCTGTACTGGAGGAAGCGTATTGTTGTACTCGAACGGAATGTATGATTCTTACACATGGACAGGTGGATCTACAAACGATTCATTGACTGTAACAGCAGGTGGTACATACACATTGGATGTACTTGATGCATGTGGTTCTGGTTCTGAAACGGTAGTAATCGAAGAAAACGATGTACCAGCAGCAGATTTCACTTGGACAAACTCATACGTAACAGGGCAGTTCACAAACGCAACTACCTTGGCAGGATCTAATGCAACATACGCATGGGATTTCGGTGATGGTTCAGGAACTTCTTCTGATGAAAACCCATCGTACGTGTACAGCGCTGCAGGTACTTACTACGTAACATTGACTGTTACAAACGCTTGTGGAACGAACACATTCGGAGATTCAGTTACATTAACAACTGTAGGATTGGAGGAAATCGCTGGATTGGGAACAATCGCGGTATATCCTAACCCATCGAACGGTATCTTCCAATTGGATGTAAACTTCAACGAAGCTGCTAACCTTGATATTGTCGTAGTTGACATGCTTGGAAAAGAAGTAGCAATGAAGCAAATCAATGCAGCGAATGGAATCCATTCAGATGTGATCGATTTGACAACAGACGCTCCTGGCGTTTACTTCTTGAAAGTAATTTCTGATAACAATACCATCTCGACGCACGTCTTGGTGAAAAAGTAGTCGGAACTGAATAAATAGAGACCCTGTCTTGATCCCGATAATTATTGGGATTGGGGCAGGGTTTTTTGTTTGATGATTTTTTAGTTTCGGATGTTAAAAAAGAAGTATCTTTGTGAAAAATTCAAAAGATGAACGTTTTTAAGTTTGGTGGAGCTTCTGTAAAAGACGCTGAAGCAGTAAAAAATGTACTCAGCATTCTTCGATTGTACCAAGGTAAAAAGTTGGGTGTGGTGATCTCTGCAATGGGGAAAACGACAAACGCCATGGAGTCAATTGTAGAAGCTCTTTGGAATCGAGATGAGGAACAATTTAACACGCTCGTGGAAGAACGTCGTACATTTCACATCAACATCATGAATGATCTTTTTAAGAACGATCAAGATGAAATCTACCAAGCAGTAAACACGGATTTTGATGAGTTGCTCTCCAAGTTTAACGACCCTGTGCCCGATAATTACGATTTCGAGTACGATCAGATTGTGTCGTTGGGAGAAGTGCTTTCAACGAAAATCGTAACGGCCTACGTTCAACAAGAAGGGGTAAAAGCCAAATGGATGGATGCACGAAAGTTGATTCGAACAGATAGAGATTACCGTCAGGCTGAACTCGATTGGGAGAAAACAACCACGAACTTTCAAGAACGATTTATCCCTGAATTTTCTGAAAATGATGTCCTCATTACTCAAGGGTTTATTGGGCATACCTCAGAAGGATTTACAACGACGCTAGGGCGTGAGGGGTCTGATTTTTCCGCTGGAATTATCGCATATTGTTGCAATGCGGAAGATGTCACCATTTGGAAAGACGTCCCAGGAATGCTCAATGCCGATCCAAAGTGGTTCGATAATACCGTTAAGTTGGATCAAATTTCGTTCAAAGAAGCAATTGAATTGGCGTACTACGGAGCATCGGTTATTCACCCTAAAACCATCAAGCCGCTTCAAAACAAAGAGATTCCGTTGTATGTAAAGTCGTTCATTCACCCGGAAGAAGAAGGAACTGTTATTCAGTCCTCGACGGAGGCAGACCACCTTGTTCCATCGTTCATTTTCAAACTCAACCAGATTCTCTTTTCATTCACACCGAAGGATTTTTCCTTTCTCGTAGAGAAAAACCTAAGTCATATCTTCGATTTGCTGTCGCAAGCGAATGCTAAAATCAACATCATGCAGAATTCAGCCTTGGATTTCTCGGTTTTGTTGGATGCCGAAAAAGTATCGATCGATCAAATTTTGGCGTTGTTCTCAAACGATTACAAGGTGAAATTTAACGAAGGACTCGAATTGGTGACCATTCGCCACTATGATCAGGCAACGATCGACCGTGTAACCGTGGATAAGGAAATTCTGCTCCAGCAAAAAACGCGCGAAACAGCACGATTAGTTGTCAAGCAAAAATAAGCTGTTCACGTGAAAATCGGGTTCAATATACCGTAAAAGGGTGAGTGAAATCTGTCTTACAAGTGCTATTTTTGTAGGCTGTGAGAAGTGCATTAAATTCCATAAAGAATGGGACTACCGTCTACGTGAAGAACATCAAAGCATCGGCATTGAAGGTGAAGTTGCTTGAGATGGGTTTTTCAGAGGGAAAGGAGGTTCGCGTGCTGTATAGAGCGCCGTTTGGAGATCCAATGGCAGTTGATATCGGTGGGTATACCTTGTCGTTGAGAAACGATGAAGCGGAGCAGATTGAAGTAGAACTGTACGAAACTCTTTCTGCATGAAGGTAGCACTGCTCGGAAATCCAAATACAGGTAAAACTTCCATCTTTAATATCTTGACGGGATTACGTCAGCAGGTAGGAAACTTTCCGGGAGTTACTGTCGATCGAAAAGCAGGTAAATTTAAGATTGAAGACAAGGAGTGCACACTCATTGATTTCCCAGGAACGTACAGCATTTATCCACGATCGAAAGACGAAGCAGTCGTTTACAAGTGTTTGTCGGATAGAGAACATCCTGATTTTCCAGATGTAGCAGCCGTGGTTGTTGACAAGGCAAATCTGGAACGAAACTTATTATTTTTCTCACAAGTATACGACCTCCAGATTCCAACAGTGATGATCTTGAACATGACGGATCTCGCACAACGGAAGGAAGTTCAATACGATGTGGAAGGTTTGAGAGCGCTTTTTCCTGAAGCGGTCATTGTGGAATCAAATGCACGAATCAAATCAGGAAAAGAACGAATAGAAAATGCAATAGTGAATGCTCCAAAGCGAAAAGGACATTCATTCATGAAGAATACAGCGCTTTTAAATCATGATGATTTGGAAGCCCAAGAAGGTGAAACAGAAGCACGTTTTGCCATGATTCGAAAATTGCTTTCCTCCATTCAAATTGTGCAAGAGAAAGAAACAACACGATCGGAAAAATTGGACCGTATTCTCGTGCATCCTGTTTTTGGTTATGTCATTTTTGCAGTCATCCTCCTGACGATTTTCCAGTTTATTTATTCGTTTTCGACCATTCCTATGGATTGGATCGACTCTGGATTTGCCAGTTTGAGTGAGTGGACTGCTAGTGTAATGCCCTCAGGTGTATTTACAGATTTGGTGACGCAAGGAATCATTCCGGGAGTTGGCGGAGTGGTCATTTTTATACCGCAAATCGCCTTGTTATTTTTCTTTATCGGAATCCTAGAAGAAACAGGGTATTTGTCGAGAGTTGTGTTCATCATGGATCGAGTTATGCGTCCGCTAGGGTTGAACGGTAAGAGTGTGGTTCCACTGATGTCGAGTGTTGCCTGCGCAATTCCGGGTGTCATGGCAGCGCGAACAATTGCCGACTGGAAAGAAAGAATGATTACGATTCTTGTTGCGCCTTTGATGAGTTGTAGTGCACGAATTCCCGTATACACCTTGTTGATCGCTTTGGTAATTCCAAATGAAACGGTTGGAGGAATCTTTGGGCTGCAAGGCTTGGTGCTATTTGGTTTATATGCATTGGGCACGTTGAGCGCCTTGTTGGTCGCGTGGATTTTGAAAATGATCATCAAAACCAAGGAAAAAGGGTTCTTGCTCTTGGAAATGCCTTCATACAAGTCGCCTCGATGGGGCAACGTAGGGATGACAGTGCTGGAAAAGGTACGCATCTTTGTTTGGGATGCAGGAAAGGTGATTTTAGCAATTTCCATCATCTTGTGGGCAATGGCAACGTACGGTCCCGGTGATCGCATGGAGAAAGCAGGGAAAATGGCTGAGCAACAGGCGGTAGAATTGCATTTGAGTGAGAGTGAAAAAGACCAATTGATAGCTTCAGCAGAATTGGAGAATTCCTACATTGGAATCATGGGGAAAACAATTGAACCCGCTATTCGACCACTTGGCTACGACTGGAAAATTGGAATTTCACTCATTACTTCCTTCGCGGCGCGTGAAGTGTTCGTTGGATCGATGGCAACCATTTATGCCGTAGAAGACGACGGCGAAGAGAATAGAACGCTTATCGAAAAAATGAGGGCAGCCAAGAATCCTGACGGTTCACTTGTTTATTCGCTCGCAACAGGCGTTAGCTTAATGGTATTTTTCGTTTTTGCGATGCAATGTATGTCAACGCTCGCAATTGTTAAGCGGGAAACACGAAGTTGGAAATGGCCTTTCATTCAAGTTGGATACATGGGAGTTCTGGCGTATCTTGCGTCATGGCTCACTTATACATTGTTAAGTTAATGCAAGAAATACTAGTCATAGCGTTCGTGTCAGTTGCCGTATTCTTTATCGGGAAATTGATCTATAAACAATTCTTCGCAAAGGAAACCAAGTGCGAAAGCTGCGCTGTTGGCAAAATGGCAAACGATTAGTTTTCCAAAAACCTACTCAAAATCCAATCCGCGATTTTTAAGCATTCGCTTCACGAATAGGGCGAAGAATGCCAGATAAAGGAAACAAAGTGTTCCAACGATAAATGAAGGATGAATCCCAATAACATCGGCTAATTTTCCTTGAAGTGGCGGAATAATGGCTCCTCCGAGAATCATCATGACTAAGAACGCAGATCCTTGTGTTTGGAATTTCCCTAATCCAGCAAGTGATAAGGAGAAAATACTTGGCCACATAATCGAACAGAAGAGCCCTGCGCTTAGAAATGAATAGACAGCAAAGGTTCCCGTATTCATGAGTCCGATAATCGTTGCAATGGCTCCCAAGGTTCCAAAAACGGCCAATGTGAGAGCAGGTTTGTCGTTGGTGATATAAAATGCAGCAATTTGAACGAGCACACACAAAATGTACCAGTACAAGGGCGAGATATCATATCCTGAAAGCTTAGTTGAAAGTAAGACCACACCAAAGGCCACTAGTGGAACGACAAATCGCAAAATCTGGCGAAGTGAATTCTTCATTTTAAACGCATTGATGGAACCTGCCCAGCGTCCAATCATCAAGCTGCCCCAATACATCGCAATGAAAGGGGGAATTTCAGAACTTGAATAGCCGCCAAATTCTTCTCCTTTCAATAATTCACCAAGATTACTGCCAATCGCTACTTCAACTCCTACGTAAACAAAGATCGCAAGCATTCCAAAGGTCAATTGTGGATACTGCATAGCTCCCCAGCCGATTTTTTTCTTCGAAGCAATGAAGGAACTAATGAGGAGTCCACCAACTATGATAAGCAAGCCAGCACCCAAACCTACAATTCGTATTTGTTCAGCAAATTCTAAGGACCAGTCTAAATTGGGCAAATAGCTATAAAAAACGGGAGAAAACGCAGCAATGAGTAAACCTGTAATCATTAACATCGATGACATTGCTTTTGTTGGCGAGGTCGTTATACTGGATGAAAGCTCTGTGTCAATTAATTCCTCGTTTGGGGTTGGATCGTCTGCAACTTTACCATCTGGTACGCGTTTCGAAAGTGCTAGTAAGATGGCAATCCCAAGAAAAAGCGCTCCAACACAGGCGTACAATATGATTACTTTCGATAAGCTCAATCCAGCAATCATTTCGTCGCTCATGGCAGATGCTGTTCCGAAAAGTGCAAGAGAAACAATGAGAGGACCAATGGTTGTACCAAGGCTGTTTACACCTCCACCCAGGTTAATTCGACTACTTCCTGATTTTTCGTCGCCCAAGGAAATCATGAACGGGTTGGCAGAGGTTTGTTGAAGTGAAAACCCTAGTGCTACAATGAACAAACCGAGAAGCATTCCAGAGAAAACATTTCCATAAACGGATACGATCATAGCCCCCGCGCCGAGTGCAGAAAAAAGTAATCCGAAAATGATACTCTTTTTGTAGCCCCAACTACCGACCAAATCTCGACCTGTTAAGGTCCCGAAAACAAACAATCCTAGTGCTCCTAGGTAATACGCACCATAAAATGCGAAGTCGATGAGCTGACTTTGAAATTGGTCTAAGTGAAAGTACTCTTTACAAAACGGAATGAAAACACTATTTCCCGCAGCGATGAATCCCCAGAAAAAGAAAACGAGAGTTACCGTTGTTAACGCTCCGTAATTTGTTGGTTTTAGCTTGTTGTCCATTGAAAATGATCCTTTAGGACAAGCAAAATAAGGAGAATCTGCTTCAATCGGTCAAATAGAATCCGATTTTTATTTAGTTCTCTTTTACAAATACAGCAGTTCCTACTTCGGTGCGAATGTAGTAGGTTCCTGAAGCCAATTCTGAGAGGTCAATTTGTCTAGACATGAATGAAGCGTCACTATGAATAACAAGCAGTTCTTCTCCTCTAATTGAATACACGCCAACATAACTCGTTTTGGAAGGAACGCGAAGCGTGATCAATCCTTTTGTTGGGTTTGGGTAAACAGTTATGCTCGAAGCACTTCCGTCGTTGGTCACGGAACGAATGCCAGATGGATTTACCGATCCATCGAAGTCATACTGATCGATTCGGTAGTACGATGTGCCCGACAATGGTGATCGATCCACAAACGAATACTTCAATAATTTTTCGGAATATCCAGACGCAGCCGCAGTTCCAACTTTTTCCCAAGTATGTCCATCGGCAGAACGCATGATGTTGAAATAGTCACTCGAATGCTCAGAGTAGGTTTCCCAATAAAGAAGGGAACTAGCCGTTTTTTCATCGTATATCGCATCGAATACACCGAGCTCAACGGGAAGAAGAACCTGAATCGTTCGACAATTCTGAACATCGCAATTTCCAACATGAGGAGCAGGACGAACGGGAACTGTAGGAGCATTATTAACTTCCGTTAATGCCGATGAATTTACACAACTTGCGATTGAGTGAGTGGCTCCTGGCGCTCTCCAAAATTCTATTGTATTGTTTGCTGTTGGCGATGATTGGAGGATCAACTCGGATGAATACCGTATGGTAGCGGTTTGACTGTTGTTAGAACGCGTAATTCGATTTGTGGGGCCTCCGCAATTCTGCATGTATTGAAAACGGTTCGTTACAATCTCACTGTTTTCTCCCAAACACATAAAACATCCATTCAAACAATTGAGTGTTCCTCCAACAGAGATATATCCGTTGTTCTTGATGTAGGCCGTCTGGTTGTTGTTTTGAGGTGTTCTGATACTTCCAGAAACGAAAAGTCGCGCAGAGTCAGACTCATTGTAAAAGTAGTTGCCAATGTTTTGAAATTCCATCGCTCCAGTTACTTCGACTGTTCCGTAATTGATGATTCCGATGTTATTGTTCATCAGAAGACCATTTGGAAACGATAAGGTGGCACCGCATTCAACAACAATAATTCCCGAATTCCAGTTTCCCGAGAGTGTTGTATTCGCACAAATTCGAATCATTCCTCCATTTAAGTTCACGCCTGAGAAACTGTAAATAGCATCATCTGTTTTGCATAGTCCGTAGGTTTGTCCAGGATCAACAGAAACGTTATTAAACAACGGAGGATACAGTCCGCAATCAGAAGCCGCAACCGTAGGAGGAAAGCCTGAACATTGTGATTGAGAAAAGTGTATGGAGAAAAATAAAAATACCGAAAGGAGTACGAAATGGGAGTATTTCATGATCTAGTAATGATGAGCGTAAAATTTGTTCGCCCCAAAATTAGTGAATTACCAGCGATGCAATTCACTATATCGGTGGAACTTCACATGTTTCGCGCAGTCAATGATTGAAAGGTCTATTTCGTAGAGTTTACGGTCAGTTGAGCGCCTCCCGTGTGTCGAAATTGTTGACTTTTCGTGAAATCTTTAATGGGTTCCCGTTCTTGAGTTCATCAGGAAGCAATTCATCCGGCCAATTTTGATAAGAAACAGGTCGAATCCAACGTTGGATAGAATCTGAACCGACAGCTGTGAAACGCGAATCGGTGGAGGCTGGGTATGGACCTCCATGTATCATCGATGGACATACTTCGACTCCTGTTGGAACACTGTTGAAAATCATACGACCCACTCGATCTTGCAAGGCTCGAACAATTTCGGGGTGTTCGCTAATTTCAGCTTCTTCGGTAAGAAGAGTTCCTGTTAGCTGACCTTCCAACTCTTCGATGATGCGCGCCAATTGATCCAGATCATCGCATTGAACGACAAGTGAAAACGGCCCAAAAATTTCTTCGTGAAGCGTTGGGTTTTGGTAAAATAACGTTCCGTCTACAGTGGCAATTCCTTGCTGTGCATAGTTGGGTTCATCCGACTTTATGCTATGATTCACGATTTTCGTTCCATCTTGCTGTAGCAACTTCAGTTTTCCACTTTCAAAATTATTCGCGATGGTGGGGTGAAGCATGCACGTTGGTTTTTTACGCGTAATTTCAATTCCAAGCACTTCCATAAATTCGGTTAATTCATCCGATTTCACACCAAGAATTAACCCCGGATTTGTACAAAACTGACCCGTTCCGAGCGTGATAGACTCAGCATACTGCTCTGCAATTGAATGTAAATTTTCGCGTAAATAATTCGGCATCAAAACAACAGGATTGACACTTCCCATCTCTGCAAAAACGGGAATCGGTTCTTTCCGTTTGGCTGCCAAATCGAGGAGTGCACGTCCACCGCGTATGCTTCCCGTAAACCCTACGCCCTTCACATCAGGGTGCTTCACCAAATCAACACCAACCTCAGTTCCACGACTATTTAAGTTCGAAAATACGCCATTCGGCATCCCTGTTTTTTCTGCTGCGCGGATAATGGCTGCAGCAACCAACTCAGAAGTGCCGGCGTGCATCGGATGACCTTTCACTATTACAGGACAACCTGCCGCTAAAGCACTTGCCGTATCTCCCCCAGCCGTGGAATAGGCCAATGGAAAGTTGCTGGCTCCAAACACAACGATTGGACCAATGCCAATATTCATTTTACGCAAATCGGGTTTGGGCTTCGGTGTTCGATCGGGCATAGCGGTATCAATTCGTGCTTCCACCCAAGATCCTTCGCGCGCCACTTCGGCAAACATGCGTAAAGTAGAAACGGTGCGCAACCTTTCTGCCAAAGCGCGATCGTTCGGCAAGCCAGATTCGCTCATGTAAACAGTGATCAATTCGTCTCCCAACGCTTCCATTTCTTCGGCAATCGCCTCCAAAAAAGTGGCTTTTCGCTCACCAGACATCCCTCGAAACTCTCCAAAAGCTTCCTGCGCTAACGCCACAGCTTCGTTGATTTCCACATTAGATGCTTCTGTGAAAATGGTCTCATTTTCGGTATTTAGTTTGGGGTTAAACGTTCGGAACTTTACATGTCCTTCCGCTTTCAATGTATTTCCAACTTGATTTTTTCCTGTTAACTGCATAGTGCGAATTGTAGAATCACGAAGGTATATTTTGTCAGTGAATTGAGCAAAAGCGATTTTTTTGAAACAAAAATGTAACCCAACCCTAAAATTTGCCTTCCCGAGTACAGTTTGAAAAGCTGTGCAATGTCTTCCCACATATTTCGGAATTTGAATGCTTTTTCGCCAAACAAAAACGTGTTGGATCACGAGTGAAGTTACGTAGTAAAATTGAATAAATGAAACAAATTTGTAACTAGTAAAGCGCATTTTTATGAAAAAAGAATCAATATTTCTTGTACAACTAATCTTAAAGCGATACATTGCAACCAGTTAATAATAACCACCTATGATGAAATCCCTCCTTCTCTTCCTTAGTTTTGCTGTTACGGTTTTGTTTATTTCTTCGTGTACCAAAGACAAAACACCATGTACTACTTGTCCAACAGTAGGAACAGATTGTGAAGACATCCAAAACGTGAAGAACTTCTTTGCATTTAAAGAAGGCTCTTGGTGGGTGTATGAAGAGGAGACATCAGGAGTCAGAGATTCCGTTTACGTAACCGAATACCAAAACGATCCAAGCAATTACAATTTTGATGTGCGGGTGTATAGTTCGTATCAAGACTATTATTACCATTATTGGCCTGAGTTTTCGAGTGGAGCACAGTCGTGTAATGAAAGCGGTCTGTTATGTGAACGCTGTTTGTCTGTGAAAAGATCAAAATACAAACCAGGTGATTTTGTTGCAGAAGGAAAGTGTTTCTTCTTTATTCCAAAAGTGGGGCAGTTTGATTATGTATACAATACAGAGTTACCCAATAATAGGGTTACAATAAGTTCTATTTCTGATAGTTTCACCTATTCGAATTACACTTATCAACGAACGGTAGAAGTTAATGAGGATAATACGTATATGGAAGGGATACAGCCGACCAATCATTATTTCTCTGAAAATGTTGGTTTAATCCGAAAAGAACTTCTCGATAGTAATCAAGTGTGGAATCTAGTCAATTATCATATTCAAGAATAACCAACCAAAAGGATAGTATTCCTTTCTAACTAAATGAAAAACAAAATTTAAATTTATCATGCATTTTGTTCATCTAATATTAACTACTCCCCAAGTAAATCCTGGCGGATGAAGACTTTAAAACTTCGATACATTACGTTGTTGATCCTGCTAATCTTAGGAGTTTCGCTTGTTCCTTCGTGTAATAAAGATAAAACACCATGTACTACGTGCCCAACGGTAGGAACAGATTGTGAAGACGTCAAAAACGTGAAGAAATTTTTTGCGTTTAAATTAGGTTCATGGTGGGTGTATGAAGAGGAAAACTCAGGAGTCAGAGATTCTGTATATGTTACAGAATACGTTGAAAATCCCAATACAGCTGCATTTGATTCCCGTGTTTACAGTACTTATCAGGACTATTATTATCATTATTGGGCGGCATGGGGTTCCACTTCGCAGCAATGTAGTGATGATGGAATTATTTGTCATCAATGTGTCAAGGTGAAAAGATCTAAATACAAGCCAGGTGATTTTGTTGATGAGGCTACGTGCTTTATGTTTTTACCCGTTATTGGAAATAAGGATTATAACTATAACTATAGTTATCCAGATAACTATATCCACACCGAGGATGTATTGGATTCATTTTCAATAGCTAATTTGAACTTTAACAGAACAGTAAGGTTATTTGAAGATAACACATATATGGAGGGAGTTCAACCGACCAATCATTATTTCTCTGAAGGTGTTGGTTTAATCCGAAAAGAACTTTTGGATAGCAATCAAGTTTGGAATTTAGTCGACTATTACATACAAGAATAATCTAAAAACACATACTATGAAATCACTATTCTTAGCCACCATTTTACTGGTGACAGGTACCTCCTACGCGCAAACGGATGAATTTAACCTTAAAAAGTACTGGAAGTTTCGTAGCACCTTTGTGGAGCAATTTGTGAAAGTTGGTGGTCTACCAGGGGAAAGTCTTCCCGCAGGGAAACGAAAGCCGTGCAATTGTATTGATAACCTATAT
Organism: Flavobacteriales bacterium; assembly: GCA_013373595.1. GTDB lineage: Bacteria > Bacteroidota > Bacteroidia > Flavobacteriales_D > Crocinitomicaceae > UBA4466. The sequence continues at coordinate 16,914 of JABXHO010000044.1, forward strand.
CTCAACCCTCAAGGGGTGCCCGATTGCTATGGAGAAATGCATTGGGGTGATGGGATGATTCGTCACGGGCATTATTTGGGTTTTTTGGCGACAGAGTATGCACTACTCAAAAAGTATGGACAAGATACTACCGCTACTATACATGAATTGTATTATGCCTTAGCTGCAATCAATAGAGTTGATATCAAAGCAGAAAGTGAACTAGATGAAATATATGGTATTGATCTTTTCTACGGTTCCGAACTCAACGGCTTTTACCTCCGTGAGGACATTCCCGAAGATTTCGCTTCTGAATTTTCCGATGGCGATTGGGACATGAGATGTACCAATTCGGCATTTTACCACAATAACAATGCAGCAAAAATTAATAACCCTTCACTTTCTTATAAACCTGAAGTAAAAGGTCTTTCCTACCTAAATGCCCCGAGCTTGGATCAGATGTCAAGTTTATTAGTTGGGCTTTCAGTAGCACATAAATTAGTAGATAACGTATTTGTTCAGCCTACAAGTTCTGATGCAGGTTTTAGTATCAAAACAGAAATTGAAGCGATTACAGATCGTATTGTAGCTTATGCAGCGTATCGAAATTGGGAGATTCTAGACGTAAATGGTTGGCCTGTAGCGAACGGAGGAGGTGATTTGGCACTTACGGCTTTTCCCATTGCACAATGTGCCTATAACATGTTTGGTGGGGTGTATCCTCCAAACATGAAAAGAAAAATTACAGCATACAAGTACATTTCAGATATTCGGGTGTGTTTGACTGGTTTTGGTGTTGAAAATAATGAACCAGAAACGCAAGATACTGCTTGTGCTAATGTCGGTATTTTAGGACAGAATGATTTAACAGATTTATCATATGGTGTACCAGCGGGTCCAATGAACAATCAAAATACCTCCGTCTACCGGAGCTGGTCTTACAATGGAAATACAGATTTGTCTGTTAACGCTCAATCAGTGGTTGATTTATGGACATATTGGATTCCTAGCAATTATGGCGCCCTTAAGAATAGCTGGGAGAATAACGCAACGCTAGACCAGTCGCTACCTTGGCCGTTATCAAAGGTTAAAATAGAAACACCTCAAGCCTTTTCGCACTATAATACACTTATCTATTTTAACCTTGCCGTTGCAGGTAGGTTGTGGACCCAGCAACAAGCGCATGAATTTGCAGACATTGGAGATAATCGCCAATTAGAATTGGTAAATGCTTTGTTGAAAGATGATTCTCCCGTCGAGGATAAGGCTTTTTACAAAGCTTACCTCGACCAAATGCCCATGTCTGGAAGCTATCACTTAAGTGGAAAATCAGGTAATGTAAAAGATTCATTGTTTGCTTCTGGCTGGGCAACGAGCTATCGATGGGCAAAGGATTTGGATGCTAATTTAGGAAATGAAGGAGATGATAACGGTAATGGCATCTATAATGGTCTTGATTACATGTACTTCCATAACCTATACTATCTTTTCTTTGGAAATGAAATAGCGGATCCATTCGAAAAGAAGTATGAGTGCTTTTGTGATTTTGATGTCGAAAAACCGATTCCTACAGGTTTAGGGGTAACGATTGATGATATTCAGGCAACTCAAGACCTCAATAAAAAACTCGCTTTTGTGGGGTCGTGTGTTGAAAACGTATTTACACCAGTTAATAACGATGTATACGGGGCTTTTTCCATTGAACCCTTTTTCTCAGAATACATTGATGCCGGAATTCGCCCAAGTAAATATCAAACCGAAAATGCAACGATTCACTCAGGAGCGAATGTTCAAGTACAAACGGATTTTGTGATTTGTGCCGCTAAAACCTTGACTACGGAAGCAAATTCAGAACTTGTACTGAACAATGGCCATTTGATCATCAAGGGGAACTCTACGCTGGATGTAAGCGGAACGGTACGTATCAAGGCAGGAAACCGAATTGATTTTGACCCAATGGGAAAAATAATTCTACGGTCTGGTGCTAAGCTAATCATCGAAGATGAAGCCAAGTTTTTATTGAATTATGTTGGAAAACTAGAGTTTTACGATGGAGCCCAAATCATTATGGAAGGCGCCAACAGTGAATTTATTCTTCGTGGTGGGGTGGTAATGATGGACGGAGGAACATTTTCACTCGATCATTCTGCAAGTCCTGAAAGTGGGAGATTGATAGTAGAGGCAAATGTTGGTTTCTTGCGAGAAATAGGTAATACAAATCCGTGTTTTGTTGAATTATATGGAAAAGATGCAGATGATGAATTTATCATTTTGAAAAAGGACAAAAGTATCACACAGTATGACTCAAACACACCACAGTACATTGATAAACTAACGATTCATCATTGTAAGGTGCGATTTGAAGAAAATGCGAAAATAACAAGTTATCAGCCTTTTATTGCCTATCAAACTACGTTTGAATCGGACGTAAATAACAATGGAATTCAAATCGGTGATCAAAACAATTTTTCCAGTTGTAATTTCTATGATGTCCCGGTTCAAGCTGATTTGTTCATCGAAAACACCGACAAATTTAACGCAACCAACTGTAAGTTCTGGAGTAAGTCGGATGTAAACGAACAGGACCGTCCGCTGGTGTATGTGAACGGAATGGGCTTCGATATTTATTCGTGCGAATTCAAAGGTTCGGAACATGCCTGTCTACGCTCGGAGAATTTACTGCATCAAAGTACAATTGCGAACTCATCCTTCGAACACTATGATGGATATACGCCTGGGACAAGTATGGTGGGAATTCACGATGTATCCAATGTAGAGGTGAAACTGTTGAATAATACAATTGGTCAGACGAATATTGGCGTAAGCAAAGTTGGAGGTAAGCTCTCATTGAAGTGTAACACATTCGCATACAATGATCAATACCATGTGCTCGGTGCGTTCGGCTGCCATGTCAATTTGAGTACAGATATTGGCGGTGGATACAACGACTTCTTTGCGCATCCAGACGTATGTATCTCCCTAAATTCTGCTATGATCAGTATGAATAATGGACGAAATAGATTCCATGATTTTCTGTATTACGTAAAAGGAGATGTTATTTCACAATGTGGAACAAACACAGATTGTGCTATTAATGCGAGTAAAAACCAATGGAACATAGGAAATGTGTATCAGTTAGATCCTCCGCAGCAAAGTAAATTTGACGTTGTAGGTTCAGATAATTTGCCCTTTCAGTTTTCAGCGAACCTTACGCAGCTATTTCCTCCGTGTGGATACTATGACAATGGTGATCCCAGTGAAGGTACAGGGCAGTCAGGTTATCCAATGGCGGGGACAAATGATTACATCGTAAACCTTCCTATGATCAGCCTATCCTTTAATTCTAACATTAGCTTGGATGATGCAGTGATTTATGCGGATCGACTTTCTGGCTTAGGACAAGATGTGCAAGCGATTGAAATTTACGATGAGATTTTCGACTTAAACCTTACGAAAGATGATCAAACATCTACTTGGTTATACAGAGCACTTTCTGGAATGAAGAGTTCACTGGAAAATGCCATGTTCGAAGAAAACCTTTTGAAGGAAGACAACATCGTTAATTTCGAATCGCACGTCCAGTCATATGTCGATGCGTTGAATTATATGTCGGATATGAGTATTCAGGGTGATAACTACAAAGAGCAGTTTTATCTTGAGATAGAAAAATCACACTTGTACCGAATGCTGGAAATTGATCAAATGTCGAACGAAGTGCTTTCGCATATCGATGTATGTGGACTTGATCAGGAAGAGCAAGCCATGTTGAATTATTGGAAAACACAATATGACATTGATTTAATCGTGAATCAAATAGGGTATGCGTACCTCGACTCAACAATTGCCGTTGATACTTCTGGATACAATGTACCGACAAGCTATACACCGCCAATCTTCAATTTTGGTTCGCAAATTAATGGTGTTTACAATATCTCATACACGAGTTGTGCCAGTGGAAATGCGAAGATGAACGCCCTAGCAAATCGCCCAATGAATGAGTTGAGCGTACATCCTAACCCAGCGGATAAGTTCATCGATGTACAATTCGATTTTGAAGAACTGAAGGGCGAAGCAGATATTAGGATAACTTCTCTTGATGGAAAAGAGGTCATTCGTTTGACCCATGACTTTGAATCCAAAGGAAACATACTATCATTCGATGTGTCAAACTGGAAACAGGGAGGATATTTAATTACTGCACGAACGGCAACATTGGGTATTTTACAAAAACAATTTGTTGTGACGCACTGATTTTTCATTAAATGCTTTTTAACTGCTACGCATCACAAAATACGTGGCAGTTTTGTTTTTCAATAGATTTTTTTTTAGCGAAACTATTTTGTTTAGGAAGAGTAGAACATCTATTCATTCGGTTTCCTTAATTTTACCCTCGTGAAAAACTACTCACATCAAGAATTATCCGATTTCATCCAGTGGGATGTCGAAAACTGGGGGAAGGCTATTCCGTTCTGGCAGCCGTACATTGAAACGGTTTCCGAGGGAAAAGCAGCCGCTTTCGGCGAACGAGAAGGAGGACTTTCGCTTTGGCTCGCATCGAATGGCTTTCAGGTGGAATGTTCCGACTATACCGCTTTTGAATCAACTCCATTGGAACTTCATGAAAAACACGCTGTTTCTAAGCAGATTTCGTACTCACAACAGGACATTACGTCGATTTCATTTCCCGATAATTCCTTTGATTTCGTATTGTTTAAATCGGTGATAGGAACGCTCGCAACGAAGGAACGACAGCAACAAGCCCTGGATGAATTGCATCGCATCTTGAAGCCAGGTGGATATCTATTATTCGCTGAGAATACCGAAGCTACAGCCATGCATCGCTTTGCACGGAAGAAGTTCACGAATTGGGGGAACCGCTGGCGATATCTTAAATGGAAGGAAATGGATCAAATGCTTTCGAAGTATTCCAAGGTAGAAAAAAAGTCAATCGGTTTCTTTGCCACCTTCGGTCGGTCAGAAGGACAGCGACGTTTTCTATCGAAAGTAGATAAAGTGTTTGCTCCACTCGTACCAAAATCGTGGCGCTACATCATGATTGCCGCGTGCAAAAAGTAGATGCGCCCTCCGTTGGAACCAAGATTATTCCCACTCTCCGTCTTTGTATCCTCCACAGTAAAACCAAACCTAGCTTTGTGTCTTGACTCCGTCAAGCCCGAGTCCTTGTGGTGAAAAAACAAACCACAAAGACGCAAAGTTCACAAGGATTCCTATAGCTTAAATGAATGTTGAAGTATAAGAAGTAAGTAATTCACAACCAATACCTTCGCGCCTTATTATTCTTTGCTGTAAAACCAAACACAACTTTGTGTCTTGACTCCGTCAAGCCCGTGTCCTAGTGGTAAAAAAAAATCAACCACAACGGTACAAAGTTCACAAGGAATATCATCGTTTAAATACAAGTGAGATCATCAAGAATAACCACTTTTCGTCTGTGCATTCTCCGCGGTAAAACCAAACACAGCTTTGTGTCTTGACTTCGTCAAGCCCGTGTCTTCGTGGTAGAAAAAATCAAACCAACTTGGCGTATCGTAAAGCCTGATTAAAAAACGAATATGTAAAACTCGTTGATCGCAACACAGAAATCTTTCCATTTGATCGCGCTTCAATTTCAGTCAGCTTCGCCGGTGGATTGTAATACGAAGGAAAGACGTTAAACCCGTGTGCCTTTAACACCGCATTTTGCTCAATCAATTTTCGATCTTTCAATCGCTTGGTGATCGCTTCCAGAAGCACTTCATGACTCGATCCGTGATATTGTTTGGCGTGAATTCCAACACACAGCAATTTTTCATTCGATTGAAGCTCACCTTCTACTTGGGATGTCATATCACTCACTCGGTGAATGTACAAGTCATCCATCCAACGCTCGTACGAAAAGGCTTTCGGAATCGACGTTTCCATCAAGAGGTGTACATGTATGTAATCGATCTGCTTCGTTTCAGGCATCATCACCGACCCATCTTCAAAAGTAATTTTCTCAATGGACGAAAGCGAAGTCAATACAAGTTCGTCGCAAGCGATCATTTCTCCATTTCTGGCGTAAAGCTTGAGGCCGTTTTCCATGATTTGAACCGATTGTACCTCCGTATTCAACGAAAGTTCCAATTGTTCCGACTCAATTTTACGCATCACTTGCGTGTGTAGCTCATTGGCTCCACCTTTTGGATACAAGTACTTTCTAGGAAAAAGGGTAAAGGTGCGCGCGGGCGATTTCATGCCTTCTCCGAACTCTTTAAATCGAAAACGAATGAATTTAGAAGCAGCATATTTTCCCGTGGAAAGGTTCATTTTCCAATCGTAGGGGATCGACACACCCCTTTTCAGAATACGCGGTTGTGGTTCCAATGGGACCAAGTTGAGGTCGAAAAATTGATGCAGAAAATCGGTTGCTCCTTTTTCTACTTCCCAAATGTGACAGCCGATTTCCACCTCAGGAATTCCTTCATGCTTGATGGTTGTCCACGCTCCTCCCGGCACCAACTTGTCATCCAGATTGATGACAGTCTTCCCTTCCGATTTTTGCCATACAGCTTCGGTAATCGCCAAAGGACTCGTTCCTAGAATAACTACGTTATGATGTGGATGTTGGCTCACCGAGCGAAGTTAAAAAGTTATTCGGTATTGGAATACCGGAAGGAATCCATTTTGATAAACCGTTCGCACTTTTCCTGTGTAAGAATTGTATTCCTGATAGAAAATATTATCGCGATCCGTGAAGTTCTGAAGATCAAGCGCCCACTCCTGTGTCACATTTTGTCCAATCAGTTTATAAGCGAATCGAGCATTTCCTTTGATGTAATCTTTGTACGATTGCTCGTAGGCATTGTTCCAATCTCGGATTTCCTCTCCAAAGAACTGACTTTCTTCAACCAAAATTTCACTGTATCGCGCACCACCATTCCACGTAAATTTCAAATCGATACTCAACGCAGACTTGAATTTCGCATCCGGATTTTTGTCACCAAATCGGAACTCATATCCCGCTAAGGTATTGAGTGTATGATTCCCATTGAAAGCGGTATTTCTCCATACCTTGTCGCTTCCTTGATATTTCGAGTTGAAAAGCGAGGCAGTTACGAGGAAGTAAAACCCATTGTCGAGTGGTTTTTCCAAAGTAATTTCAATTCCGTAGTTGTAGCCCAAACCGTTGTTCACGAGTGTATCGGGAGTACCTGTCAGGAAGGTGGCGCCAAAATTCAACGTTGAATAGCTACTACTTTTTGCTTCCACGGGAACGTTTGTGAGGTATTGACCGTATGCTTCAACCTTCGCTCGAATTCCATGTTTGAATCCTTTTTGATAGCCTGCGATGAGGTGATTACTGCGTGTGAACCCAATGGTTTTGTTGGGAGTGATGTAACTTCCATCCGCGATCTGAACTTGATCGAAATAGGTTTCAATCGGTGCCATCTGGCTGTGCAATCCATAGCCAAAAGTGAACTGTTGCTGATGCTTCATTTTGTATTCCAAACCAATACGCGGTTCTATCGCCCATTGCCAATCGAGATTTAAAAATTGTGCGTAGACGCCACTAACCAAGGTCAAATCTTCGTTTATGCGGTAGCGATGTTGAAAATGAGGTCGGATCAAGGCCATGTTTCCTTCAAAATCACGTAATCTTCGGAAATTATCCGTGGCAGGCGAGTACAAGGAATCAGCAAGCTTGAGGAAATAAAGGTCGAAAATGAGTCCAGTTTTGATCAAATGGCGACTGGAGAATTTATTCTGGTAGTTAAAGACCGTCGTTTGCTTTCCAATGGCTGAATTTGAAAGAAAAGTTGTGAAGGGATTTTCTCCGTTCAAATCGAGGGAGTCATTTCTAGCTTGACTTGTAGCAATTTGTCCACCCAACATTACTTCGAAGAAGGAATTGGAATTGATGCGTTGCTTGTGATTAACGCCAGCCATACCTGTATTCGTTCCGAAATAGACATCATTTCCTTGAAATCCCCACAAATCGTTGGCGTCTTTGGTGTCCGATGCGAGAATGGCAATATCACTTATCCCACCAATTCCAAATACTTTGGTCACGCCATTTTTGTGAGGAAAGTCGAGTTTGAAACTGAGATCTTGATACTTCGGAAGTGCGGCTGTTCCAAATTCCAACCCCATTAATTGAAACAATTCAAGGGTCGAATACCGATAATTGACCAGAAATGAGGAGCGTTTTTTCCGAGAAATAGGACCTTCCGCCATTCCTTCCACCCCGTTGAATCCAATTTGACCCATGAACTCAAACTTTTCGTTGTTTCCCTTTCGCATGCGCAGATCGAACACGCCAGCTAGCGCATTTCCATATTCCGCCGGGAAAGCACCTGTAAAGAAATCGGAGTTCGCCAAAACGTTGTTGTTGAGCATGGAAATAGGACCTCCAGTTGTTCCAAAACGCGCAAAGTGATTTGGGTTGGGGATATCAAGTCCTTCCATTCGGTACAAAACACCAGAAGGTGAATTTCCACGAACGATAATATCATTACGCGAATCGTCTGCACCCTGCACGCCAGCAAAGTTTTGCGCCATTCGTGCAACGTCGTTTAAGCTTCCCGCGTAGCGTTGACTTTCTTCTACGGAAAAACTACGAGCACTAACCGTCGCCAACTTGTTTACAGTTTCTCCATCTTCTTTCGCGACAATTTTCACTTCTTCCAAATCCGTCACTTCTTCCGTTAACTTAATTTCCAAAACGAGTTCTTTGGCAGATGTCAATTCCAAATTGGATAAAACAGCATTTTCATAACCCATCATACGCGCAACAATCGTGTATCGCCCGACAGGTACATTTTCAAATCGAAATCGACCTTCGAAGTCGGACAGTTGACGAAGGGTGTCGGATGTCCCCATCAGGTAAATTTTTGCCTCTGGAAGTGTGGTTTCAGAATAGCGATCAATCACTTTACCTCGAATGGTCTGATTGATTTGTCCAAAAGAAATGGAAGTCGAAAGAAGGAATAATAGTAGTGTGACAATTTTCATGTGACGTGCATTTTTCGCAAATCTAATGACAAAAGTAATGTTCAATCAGTAAGTTGTGACGAAAAACACGAATTTGTGATGACCGACAAGCGAGAGTGATTAGGATAACGCTTTTAGGTATTCATCACACGCTCGAAATCAGGAATCTGCTTTCGCGAAACAGGAACTTTTTCCAAATCATTTCCAAATTTCACCATGTAGCCTTGCGAATTTCCCTCATAGCTCAATACTTTATTCGTATTGATGATATACCCTCGATGCGTTTTTAATGCGGGGAAGTCATGTTCCATGAAAAGATGATTCACCTTGGCTAAGGTAATCCGTTGTAAATCTTTGCGAATGCGATCATCATCTTGAGAGTAGAACTCCACATAATTTCCTGCTGATTTTGCAAAAAGAAAATCATTCGAGCTTAATTCGATGGAGCTTTCCTTTCCTTGGCCGCAAATTACTACAGAATGAGCGGGAGCCAAAGCATCTTCTTCTTTCGCAGTATGTGTAATAGATCGAGATTCAAGCTGGCGATAGTTGGTGAGCCCAGCAGTAATCAAGAAGAAGATGGAAATCGGAAAAAAACCAACTGCATAGGTCATCCACATACTCTGAAAAAAGGCTTCCAGTGTTGTGTAGGAATGGTAAACTTCTGGAGATACGATGAACTCCATGATCGTATAGTTGGTAATTCCTATGCAAGTGAGCACTATAAAAGAAGAGAATAGTTCGTGCCCAATCGTCCAGCGGTTTTCCCAACGTTCGCAAAAGTACTTTGTAGAACCAAAAAGCATGATAGATACGTAAAACAGGGCAACCAGCGCAAAGCAAAAAGAAGCGAGAATGGGATGCATGCTGGATTTTTCATACAACTCAAAAGGGCGAAAAATAGCGAGGAAAACAAACACAAAGAGTGATATTCCGATGGAAACAGCCCATCTGGATTTCACTGAATGTTGTATCGGACTCGGACTTTTCAGTATGCTCAACATGGTATAAAAATGACAATAATTCTAAGAATAGGCAAACGAAAAGAAGCGTCTAATTGAATAATGGCTACATTTGTAAGACATGGATACTGAAAATCGAATTGCGGTTATTGGAGGTGGAAGTTGGGCAACAGCGCTTGTGAAAATTCTTTGCAATAATGTTGACCAAGTGAATTGGTATATGCGAAACGAAGTCGCTGTGGACCACATTAAACGGTACCGCCACAATCCGCACTATTTGCAATCGGTTGAGTTCGATTTAAACAAAATCCAAGTAAGCACGGATTTGGTGAAAATGATTGAATCGGCCAAAACAGTGATCATTGCCACGCCATCAGCGTTTCTCACGAAGCTATTTGAAGATTTCCCTGAGGGATTGATGGAAAACAAGATCGTCTTTTCTGCGGTGAAGGGAATTGTGCCAGAATACAATGCGATTCCTGCTCGATTTATCCATAAGACCTTTGGAACACCCTACGACAATATCGGAATCATTTGTGGTCCGTGTCACGCGGAAGAAGTTGCGTTAGAACGACTTTCGTACCTCACGGTGGCTTGTCAAGATGAAGATATTTCGGAGGAAATGGCGGATACGCTTGCTTGTCGCTACATCAAAACGACCACATCGGACGATTTATTCGGAACGGAATTGTCGGCGGTATTGAAAAACGTGTATGCCATCGCTTCAGGAATATGCGCAGGCTTGGGTTACGGAGATAACTTCCAGGCTGTATTGATTTCGAATGCCATTCAGGAAATTGAAAACTTTATCGATGAGGTAAGTCCCATCCACCGTGATGTGAAGTCATCGGCGTACTTGGGCGATTTACTCGTTACAGCTTATTCCAAGTTCTCCCGAAACAGAACCTTCGGTTACATGATCGGAAAAGGATATTCTGTGAAAACGGCTCAGCTCGAAATGGACATGATCGCGGAAGGATACTACGCAACGAAAAGTGTTATGGCGATTAAAAAGAAATTCGACGTTGAAATGCCAATCGTGGAAGCGGTGAATAATATCATCTACGAGAAGATTTCCCCTGTGATCGAAATGCGCATCTTAACAGATAAGTTAAGTTAAAAGGGATTCAAGGGTTTTTTAATTAGCTACACTGCCTGCGGCGTTGAAAAACGGAAAGCTGTGCTAAATCTTATTGCGGCATCATCAAAGAAAAGCATCCTTGTTACAGCTTTCACTCTCTTGTTATTTTCGTTGGCTCAACCTCAAATTGTGATGATTACCAAATTAGGATACTCCGTGAGTTGCGCTGAATGTAGCATTCTTGAACAAACGTTTCTAACAGCCATTTTGTATGTTTTCCTTCCGATGTTATTGGTGTTTTTCGTTCTCCAACAACTGAAATGGAATCGATATGTGATCAGTGGAATACTAACGGCGTATTTTACGATAACCTCATTTTTGTTTTTATCGGTCCCGTTGTTTAGAGATAGATATGCGACGTACAGCACATTCGCGGATGATGAAATCATTGTGTCCGCGGTATTGTCCTCTTTTTCAACACAGCTGATTGTTTCAGGGGTATTCTTTCTGCTGATCCAAAAAACAGTAGAATTAGAGAAATAGAAAACAGATGTTGTATCTCTACGAATTCGCGGCCTCGCTTACATCAGAAGAAGCACTTAAATCCAGCATTTCTTTGATTGTTTTCACGATTCCATTTTTGTCGTAACCGCAATCTGCCCACAACTCTTGTTGCGTTCCGTGGTGAATGTACAGGTCTGGAATTCCGAGTCGAACGATTTCTGCGTTGTATTTCTGATCGGCCATGAATTCAACAATGGAAGAGCCAAATCCACCCATCAAACAACCATCTTCAACGGTAATAATCTTGTCGAATTTGGTAAATACTTCGTGGAGAATTGTTTCATCCAATGGTTTCACAAATCGCATGTCGTAATGAGCAACAGATGCTCCCGCAGATTTCAACTCATTGATTGCTTCTTGCGCAAAATTTCCAGGATGACCGATGGTCAAAATTGCCAAATCCTTTCCTGAAGTTAACTTGCGACCTGTTCCCACTTTGATTTTTTGAAGTGGTGTTTTCCATTCGTTCATTACGCCTTTTCCACGCGGATAACGAATCGAGAACGGCCCCATGTTTTCTTGCTGAGCCGTAAACATCAAGTTACGCAATTCGGCTTCGTTCATTGGAGCACTTACCGTCATGTTTGGAATGCATCGCATGTACGATAAATCGTATGCACCGTGGTGAGTTGCTCCATCGGCACCAACCAATCCGGCACGGTCCAAACAGAATACAACGTTCAAATTTTGCAGAGCAACGTCGTGCAATACTTGATCATACGCGCGCTGCATAAACGACGAGTAAATATTACAGAAAGGAACCATTCCTTGCGTTGCCAATCCTGCTGAGAATGTTACAGCGTGCTGCTCGGCAATTCCTACATCGAATGTACGATCTGGCATTGCTTCCATCATGATGTTCAACGAACTTCCCGTTGGCATCGCAGGCGTCACACCCATGATTTTATCGTTCTTCTCTGCCAATTCCACAATTGTGTGTCCAAATACTTCTTGATACTTTGGAGGTTGAGGAGATTTCGGGATGACCTTCACAATCTCACCTGTATCTTTATTGAACACGCCAGGAGCATGCCATTTTGTAGGGTTTCCTTCTTCAGAAAACTTATATCCTGCACCTTTTCGCGTGATGCAGTGTAAGATTTTTGGACCTGGAATTTTCTTTAAATCTTCCATTACCTTGGCCAAACCAATCACATCGTGTCCATCAACAGGACCGAAATAACGGAAGTTCAACGACTCAAACAAGTTACTTTGTTTTAATAAGGAACCTTTGAGTGCATGCGAAATCTTCGACGCGATTGTTTGTGCGTCAGGACCAAATTTGGAAATCTTTCCAAGTAACTTCCAAACATCATCTTTCACCTTGTTGTACGTGTGAGAAGTTGTGATGTCGGTTAAATATTCTTTCAATGCGCCAACATTTGGATCGATTGACATACAGTTATCGTTCAATACAACGAGCAGGTTTGCATCGTTTTCGTATCCAGCATGATTCAATCCTTCAAACGCGAGTCCAGCTGTCATTGCACCATCACCAATCACGGCAATGTGCTGACGATCTTTTTCGCCTTTGTAGTTGTTTGCAATGGCCATTCCTAGCGCACCCGAAATGGATGTAGAGGAGTGACCTACGCCAAATGTATCGTATTCACTTTCCGAACGTTTCGGGAAACCTGAAATTCCGCCTTTGGTGCGGTTCGTTGGAAAGCTGTCTTTTCTTCCAGTAAGAATTTTGTGTCCATACGCTTGGTGACCTACGTCCCAAACCAACTGATCGTATGGAGTGTTGAATGCGTAGTGCAAAGCTACAGTCAGTTCAACTACGCCTAGGCTGGCACCAAAGTGACTGTTTCCGATCTGGGAAATCACGTCGATAATGTACTGACGTACCTCGTCCGAAACTTGGGGTAAATCCTCCAAATTGAATTTCTCACGTAAATCATCTGGATAATTTATTTGAGAAAGAAACGGTCCTGTTTGATATTTTTCCATAAACGTTAAACAAAACAAATGTAGTCCATCGCGTTCAGAAGAACAAACTTTTCATCTGTATATTGTACAAAAGTACGAATTTAACATACGTTAGTAAAAACAATTGGTGCTTCTTATTCGTGCCAACTTGAATTGAATTGATGTACCCAGCGCTTTAATTTTGTTTGCTCGGCATTCGAAAGAATGGGGTCGGTATTTTCCGTTTTGGTTACATCACGGTTGAATATTCGCTCATAAAACAAACAGGCCGATACGAAAGTGCCTTTTCTGTTGGGGTGCGCTCCGTCTTCAGCGTACAGGTGTACCTTTTTACGAATCGCCTTCCAAAGCAATCCTGCAGGAACAACTTCAGCATTGATCTCTTTAGCAATTTTTGAATATTTGTCATACAATCGATCCTCCATGCCCTTCGCACTCTGGTAATTCCACGTCGAAAAAAGGAGAACTTTACCGTTCGTATTCTTTGAGCTTAGTTGATTCGCCCATTTTTTGACGTACTTCTCAAATTCGGCGTTTTTTTTCAAAGGTCCAGATCCCCATTCTTGTAGAACAATTTTGTCCCATTTTTTAGAGGAGAAAAGAGCTTGAGTTTCTGGGTCATCCCAGTGATTCATCAGATGATACCTTCCTTCTGCGGCTCTGTCAGCATGGGCTTCTAGATTTTTAGTGCCCTGAATAAGATAGTTGAGATGCTGATCGACACCTTCGTTTTGGTACAAATAGCTGTTGCCAATAAACAGAATGTGCTCTATTTCTTTTGGTGTGCTTGGACCACTACAACCGTGAAGAACAAATACAGTAAGCAGTAACAGAAAAGCTTTCATGTTTCAAATATAAAATGATCGGAATAAATTGAGCTTAAAATTGAACCCTTTTGTATTTCGCTTGTACGGAAGCGCAGAAACTTAAACACACAGATTATGCGTTTGATTATTACTTTTTGTCTAATTCTTGGTTCTTTTTCGCTCGCTGCCCAATCCATTAGTGGAAATTTAAACTCGGCAGCAACGGAAGATGTTTTGGGATATGGAAATGTAGACATCTACCAAAATGACAAGCTCGTCGCTTCCGTTCTAACGGATAAAGCAGGAAATTTTACTGTAGCGCTCGATACGGGAACATATCAATGTGTAATCAACTATGCGGATCATCTTCCCGTCAAAAAAGAAATTCGTGTTGAATCCGACGAAGTGGCCGATTTCACATTGGAACGCGATCCGTCGGCTCCTGTAGCTCCAAAATGGGAAGAAATCGAGAGCATAGAGATGAACTCGGTTGCAGTTAGCGATAGGGAGTATTCAACTAGACGTGCTCCGAGATTGCGAGGAAGGACGGAAAAGTCATCAGCATTGGGCTGGCATGGTTATGGAAGTTACGCAAGTGAGTCAGACATGGGTAGCGGAAGTGGTTTAGGTGAAGCGATGTCAGGAAGAAGTGGAGCGCTCACCGCAGGAGAAATCAATGATTATTCGAAATGGAAAATGTGGCAAGATTTGACCGATTCTGAGTTAAAGTCGCACGCTGATGCATGGAAAATTGCTCCAAAAGGACGCTACACACTTGAGTTGAGAAGTCAATCTGGGTTACCATTGGCAGACGCATTAGTACGGTTAATGGTGAATCGCTCTAAAGAAGTGTATGCTGCAAGAACGGATAATACGGGTAAAGCAGAATTGTGGTTGACAACGACTGGAGAAGAAGTCGCGCGAAAAGACGTGTCGATGGAAGTGGAATACCAGGGACAAAAGGAAACCGTGAAAAACATTACGCCATTTGAAGAAGGTGTCAACCACTTGATGATGCGTGTAGAATGCTCAGAAATGAATAACGTCGATATTGCGTTTGTGGTGGATGCAACGGGTTCGATGGGAGATGAGTTGAATTACCTCAAGGAAGAAATGAATGACATTATCTTCAAATCAAAGCAGATTAGCTCAACCTTGAACTTCCATTTCGCGAATGTGTTTTACCGTGATAAAGGCACTGAGGAGTACCTAACAAGGGAAATGGATTTTAGTCGCGTATTGTCGGAATCGGTGCAGTTCATTAATCAGCAGGGAGCTGGTGGAGGTGGCGATTACGAAGAAGCGGTTGAGGTAGCTTTGGATAAAGCCATCAACAAGTTGAGTTGGAATGAAGAGGCAAGAGCGCGAATCCTATTTCTGATTTTGGATGCACCTCCCCACAATACGACGGAAAACCAAACGAAATTGAACAAACTTATCCGCGAAGCAGCGAAAAAAGGAATTCGAATTGTTCCCGTGGGAGCGAGTGGAATCAACAAATCCACAGAATACTTGATGCGCACCATGGCGATTGCCACGAATGGAACGTACACTTTCTTGACAAATCACAGTGGGATCGGGAATTCGCACATTGAACCAAGTACGGATGAATACGAAGTGGAAACCTTCAATGATATTCTTGTGCGCATCGTGAAAAGCTACACGTACATGCCAGATTGTGAGCAAAACATTCCAGATTTGGAACTCGATTATCCCGATTCGCTCGTGAGTTCAATCACACCTGTTGACACTTTGGATACGGATACAACAGCAACAAATCCAAGAGATACCATCGATGTGGTGAACAATCCTAATCCTCGTCCTGAAGTGAAGTGGTCGTACTATCCGAATCCAACCAATGGCATCATCAACGTAAAAGCGGATACCGACATCGAAGAGTTGTTCTTGACAGATTTGACGGGCAAATTGCTTCAATCGATCAAAAAGTTAGAGAAAGATCGTGTATATCAGTTTGATCTAAGTCAGTACGTCACGGGAATTTACTTGATTCGCTATCAGCATGATGATAAATGGATCTCCGGTAAGGTAGTGCTGCAACGATAGCGATGTGGAAGTTTCTCCTGCTTATTTCATTGGGTGAGAATAATTCGCTTATGACGAATTGATCTCTAGTTGAAAATAGATTTGCTGCGCAGGATTTGCAAGCTACGCAGGATTTGCAATCCTGTGTAACGTAGTAATTGTACAGATAAAATGAAAATATAGGTCGCTTGAATTCTTTTCAAGTGGCCTTTTTTTAAGTTTGCCTTTGAAAACCGATTCAAACAGAACATCATTCGATTATAACATTTTACTCAATGATTCATATGGCTCACACTAATTAGCATTGTGCGACAGTTATTTTCGCTGTATGAATGTACTTTTAGACTTCAAATGAAGAACGCTTTAAACAGAGCCATACACAAAAAAGAAATGCATCAGCTATTTAGAAAACAGGTACCATTGGTTAGATCTACAGGTATTTTTGCATTGTTCGCACTTATTTCACTTTCCTCTCTTGGTCAGAATAGAACAATTTCGGGTTACGTAACAGATAAATCCTCAGGTGAAGCGCTTTACCTCGCGCGAGTATACGATACGCTAAGCAGAACGGGAACTGTTACGAATGAATATGGATTTTACAGTCTTACAATTCCGGAAAGTGATGCTTTCTTACGAGTAAGTTACTTGGGGCTCAACACGAAATATGTAGCTGTTCCCGTAGGGAAAAATGAATTAGATATTCCATTAGAAAGTCCAGATTTACAAGACATTGAAGGAGTGAAGGTGAGCGCAGAAAGCTTAAGGAAATCTACGGAAGAAACAAATTCAGGAACGCTCGAACTTTCCTTGGATAAAGTGGAGAAATTACCCGTTTTTATGGGAGAAAAGGACGTGGTAAAAACCTTGCAATTGATGCCGGGTGTTAGTTCTGGCGGTGAAGGATCAAGTGGATTGTATGTTCGCGGTGGAGGACCCGATCAAAATTTGATCTTACTCGATGGAGTGCCCGTGTACAATGCATCACATCTCTTTGGTTTTTTCTCCGTATTCAACAATGATGCGCTTTCAAAAGTGACGATGATAAAGGGTGGCTTTCCTGCGCGATATGGTGGTAGAACTTCTTCTGTTCTCGATATGAGAATGAAGGAAGGGAACATGAAAAAGTACAATGTTGAAGGGTCAGTCGGACTTATTTCAAGTAAACTATTGGTGGAAGGTCCCATAAAGAAGGATAAAACCGCTTTCATTGTGAGTGCACGACGAACGTATGCAGACCTTTTGGTCAAACCGTTTATTGCAAAACGTCCGAATCGTGGCGGTTATTACTTCTACGACCTCAATGCGAAAATACATCACAAAATCAACAACAAACATCATCTCTATCTAAGTGGATATTTTGGTCAAGACAAAGCGAAATTCATCAATGAATACGAATATACCGTGGACGATCTGGGGAACAACAAAATCTACGATGGACGAGATGAAAGTGGTCTACAATGGGGAAATGCGATTGGAGCGTTTCGATGGAACTATAGGATTGCACCAAAGTTGTTCATGAATACAACAGCTACGTTTTCTCGATACAAATTCAACATTGGAGCCGAGGAAGACGTAACCGTTTCCGATGCATCAGGAACGAGTAATTCACTTACGAAGATTGACTATTTCTCTGATATCGAAGATTGGTCTGGGAAATCAGATTTCACCTATATTCCGAATGCACGACACTACATTAAATTCGGGGTGGGAAATGTCTACCACACCTTCAGACCAGGAGTATTTTCGTTCAAGTCGCAACTGGGTGATAGCACAAGCGACTTCACACCAAATAGCGCGACAATTCAATATGCCAATGAAGCTTCCGCCTATGTCGAAAATGATCACAAAATCACCGAATGGTTGAAAATTAACTACGGACTTCATTTTAGTGCTTTTTTCGTAAAGGAGAAAACATATACCTCTCTGCAGCCACGACTTTCAGGGAATGCCGTCGTATCAGACAATAGTAGCATTAAGTTCTCCTACGCACGAACGGCTCAGTTCATTCACTTGCTCTCAAATACAGGAGTTGGATTACCAACCGATTTGTGGGTGCCAGCGACTAAAAACGTCGGGCCAATTATTGCCGATCAAGTGAGTTTGGGCTACAATCATCTTTTTCATGAGCGCAAATACAATTTAGTGGTAGAAGGCTACTACAAAACCATGGACAATCTAATTCAGTACAAAGAAGGAGTGAGTTTTATCGGAAGCAGCTCCAACTGGGAAGATAAAGTAGAGATTGGTAGAGGATGGTCGTATGGAGGAGAAGTTTTCCTCGAGAAGAAAAAAGGAGCGCTAACAGGTTGGTTGGGTTATACCTTGAGTTGGACAGAACGGCAATTTGACAACATCAATGGAGGAGAAAAATTCCCATATACTTACGATAGACGACACGATTTAAGTATCGCAGCAACGTACGAATTGAATAAAAAATGGGACTTCGGAGTCGTGTTTGTTGCGAGTACAGGTAGAGCTGTTTCACTTCCAAGTCAACAGTATGGAGTAGCACAAAATCCAATTTTGACAAACAACATTGGGTTCGGACAGGTGAACTATTTGTCATCAGTAAATGGCTACCGAATGCCTGCGTACCATCGATTGGATATCGGCGCGAACTATCACAAACAAACCAAATGGGGAGAAAGCACCTGGTCTTTTTCCATCTACAATGTATACAGTCGTCAAAACGCATTTTACATTTACATCGGCACAAGTGATTTGGGCAGTCCAGCATTGAAACAAGTAGCACTCTTTCCAATTATTCCATCTGTGAGTTGGAAATTCAAATTAACGCACCTAAACGATAAACATGAAAGCAAAAAGTAAATACATAGTATTCTTCTTCTTATTATTGGGTACTCTTTGGTCATGCGAAAAGGAAATTCCTTACAAAGGAGATGATTCAGATAGCTTACTCGTGGTGAATCAGATTATTGAGAAAGATTCAACCTTCTCGGTAGGCATTGAACGAAGCCGATTCTTTTTAGAGAGCTACATGTCGAATACCTTCTTGGATGATGCTGTGGTTACCATCAAAAATACAACAACGGGTGCATCAGAAACACAGTCCGCAGGAAACAATGGTCAATATATCTTTGCGATGACTGCACAAGAAGGACATTCCTACGAAATAACGGCAAGCCATAGTAGCTATCCTACGGCAATAGGAAGCACGGTGATTCCAACAAGTGTTCCTCTTATTTCTGTCGATACGCTTTCTTATGACGACGAGAACATGCAGAAAACAATGCAAGCAAAACTCAAGTGGAACGACCCCGTTGGAAAGAATTATTACATCATCGCTATAAAATCCAATACGCTTTTTCCAGAAGCAATGTTTCTCAATTCAAGTGATGTATCCGTTGCAAATGGCGGCGTCAACTTAGATGGCAGCCCAACCTACGATTACTTTTTTGCCGTGAACGATGAAAGTTTTGAAGGTACGCAAAAGGAGTTTACGTTGGAGTTTGATCACTACTTCTATGGAACAAGCGTGAAATATCAGTATCAATTGTACAATTGTACCGAAGATGCCTACAAATATTTCGTTTCGGTGAATTTGAATCAAAATGCTGGATCTGGGCCGTTTGTGGAACCCGTTAAGGTGCATACGAACATTGAAGGAGGATACGGTATTTTTGGAGGGATCAATAAATTCCAGATTATTAAGTAGCATCATTCCAAGGAATGAATATCTACGTCATTCCAATAGGTCAATCCCTACCAATTCATTAACTTTGTGCCTTCAAAACACCGAGAAAATGAGTCAAACTGACGTAGTTAAATATCCTACATACAGCGGATTGAACTTGCCGAATGTGGCAAGCCGCGTTTTGGAACAATGGGAACGCGAGCGCGTTTTTGAGCAATCCGTTGAGAAACGTGAAGGCGAAAAACCGTTTATTTTCTTCGAAGGACCGCCCTCTGCAAACGGACTTCCTGGAATTCACCACGCAATGGGACGCTCCATTAAGGATATTTTTTGTCGCTACAAAACACTCAAAGGCTTTCAAGTAAAACGGAAAGCAGGATGGGATACACACGGACTTCCTGTTGAGTTAGGCGTGGAGAAAGAACTCGGAATTACAAAAGAAGACATCGGGAAGAAAATTTCCGTTGAAGAATATAATGCTGCTTGTAAAAAGGCAGTAATGAAATACACGGACATCTGGAACGACCTCACACAAAAAATGGGGTACTGGGTGGACATGGACGATCCATACATCACGTACGAATCCAAATACATGGAATCGGTTTGGTGGTTGTTGGGTCAGCTGTACGACAAAGGATTGATGTACAAAGGATACACCATCCAACCGTACTCGCCAAAGGCAGGAACAGGATTGTCGTCGCACGAAATTAACCAGCCAGGATGTTACCGAGATGTAACAGATACAACGGTTGTGGCACAATTCAAATTAGCGGAAGGGCAAACACTTCCATCCCGTTTGCTGAACGGAGCCAGTGAAAAAGGGGCACTGAGCGAAGTCGAAGTGCATTTTCTGGCATGGACAACCACTCCTTGGACGCTTCCTTCAAACACAGCGTTGACAGTTGGACCGAAAATTGAGTACGTCCTAGCGAAAACATTCAACCAATATACCTTCGAGCCAATGCACGTAGTGTTGGCGAAAAACTTGGTCGGATACCAATTCAAAAAGCCTTACGTATTGGCCGAATCGGATGAAGATTTCGCGAATTACAAGGCTGGAGACAAAAAGATTCCTTACACAATTGTGGGTGAATGCCTTGGAGCTGATCTCGCAGGATTGAAATACGAACAATTGTTGCCTTACGCGCTTCCAATGGAAGATGCAGACAAAGCATTCCAAGTAATCGTGGGTGATTTCGTAACCACAGAAGACGGTACGGGAATCGTGCACACGGCGCCAACTTTCGGTGCGGATGATGCCAAAGTAGCCAAAGATGCTGGTGTCCCAGGACTCTTGGTGAAAGACGAAAACGGAAATGCTGTTCCATTGGTGGATTTGCAAGGTCGTTTCCGCCCAGAAATGGGTGAATTTGCGGGAATGTATGTCAAGAATGAATACTATACCGAAGGTGAAGCGCCTGAGAAATCAGCAGACATCCAATTGGCGATCAAATTAAAGACGGAAAACAAAGCATTCCGCGTAGAGAAATATGTCCACAGTTACCCACATTGTTGGAGAACGGACAAACCTGTTTTGTACTATCCACTCGACTCGTGGTTCATCAAAGTAACTGATAAGCGCGATCGCATGATGGAATTGAACGATACCATCAACTGGAAACCCGAATCAACTGGAACTGGACGTTTTGGTAAATGGCTCGAAAATGCCAACGATTGGAACTTATCTCGATCGAGATATTGGGGAATTCCAATTCCAATCTGGCGCACGGAAGAGGGAGATGAACAAATTTGCATTTCATCTGCAGAGCAATTGAAAGCGGAATGCGAAAAAGCAGTTTCAGCTGGTTTGATGGACAAAAATCCATTGGCTGATTTCGTAGTAGGCGATATGTCCGACGAAAACTACGCGAAAGTAGATTTCCATAAAAACTACATGGATGAGGTAATTCTCGTTTCTGATTCTGGAAAGCCGATGAAGCGCGAGGCAGATTTGATCGACGTTTGGTTCGATTCAGGTTCGATGCCGTACGCGCAGTGGCACTACCCATTCGAGAACAAAGAATTGATCGAAAACCGTGAAGGGTATCCTGCCGATTTCATTGCGGAAGGTGTCGATCAAACACGTGGTTGGTTCTATACATTGCACGCGATTGCAACGATGGTCTTCGATTCTGTAGCCTACAAAAACGTCGTTTCGAATGGACTCGTTTTGGATAAGAACGGACAAAAAATGTCGAAGCGTTTGGGCAACGGTGTTGATCCTTTCGAAACATTGAACAAGTACGGTGCAGACGCTACGCGTTGGTACATGATCACAAATGCGCAACCATGGGACAACCTCAAGTTTGATGTTGATGGAATTGCAGAAGTACAGCGTAAATTCTTCGGAACATTGTACAACACGTATTCGTTCTTTGCGCTTTATGCGAACATCGATGGATTTGATGCTGCGCAACATACAACAGACTACAAGACGGAAATCGACCGTTGGGTATTGTCGAAATTGAACTCACTTGTTGCAGACGTAGATGAAGCATTTGCTTCGTACGAACCAACAAAAGCAGGGCGATTGATTCAGGAATTTGTAGGAGATCACCTTTCGAACTGGTACGTTCGTTTGTGTAGAAAACGTTTCTGGGTGGGTGACATGACGGAAGATAAAATGGCGGCATATCAAACGCTTCATACCTGTTTGAATACGATTGCAATCATTAGCTCACCGATCGCGCCGTTCTACATGGATCAATTGTACCAAGATTTAAACGGAACAACGGAGTCGGTTCACTTGGCAGATTATCCAGCGGTGAATTCAAACTTGATCAACAAAGAACTGGAAGAGCAAATGCAAATTGCGCAACGAACTTCTTCAATGGTTCTCGGATTGAGAAAGAAAGAGAACTTGCGTGTACGTCAGCCTTTGCAAAAAATCATGGTGCCTGCGTTGGATGAAACTTTTGCTGCGAATTTAATGCACGTGAAGGAATTGATTTTAGCTGAAGTGAACGTGAAGGAACTCGAATTACTCGGAAAAGACAACGATGTATTGGTGAAATCAATCAAGCCAAACTTCAAAACAATCGGACCGAAATACGGAAAGCAAATGAAATCCATTGCGGCAATGGTGAGAGGTTTCTCTGGCGATGATATTGCAACCATTGAAGCGAACAACGGATGGAGTGGAGAAGTAGACGGCGTAGCTGTTGAACTCGACTTGAATGATTTCGAAATTGCGGCACAAGATATCCCAGGATGGACAGTAAGTTCTGATGGAAACTTAACGGTTGCATTGGATGTTACCTTGACCGACGAATTGAAGTCCGAAGGAATCGCTCGTGAGTTGGTGAACAGAGTTCAAAACTTGCGTAAAGATTCAGGATTGGAAGTAACGGATCGAATCTTACTCAAAGTAGACACAAACGAATTGATTCAAAACGCAATTGAAGCAAACAAAGAATACGTTTGCAACGAAGTATTAGCGAACGATGTTCAGTTTGAGTCGCTAGATGGCGATGCTTTGGTAACGGATTTGGTAGAAGCGGAAGACGCGAAGATCGGATTGGTAAAAGCATAGTTATTGCAAAGAGATCGGGCTTCGGCTCCGCTCAGCCCTCGGTGTGATACAATAAAGTGCACGCGGGCTGGGCGGAGCCGAAGCCCTTTTTGCATAAAGTGAATCACCATATTTAGCGCAATGCCAACTCATAAAAACGATTATTCAAACTGGAGCCAAGAGGAAAAGGACTCATTTCGTCGTGCGAATAGAATTAAAGCAAGTTATCTTTTCACAAAAGGCACTTTTGGACAGAATCGTTACTTGATATTCATTTTCAGTTTGGTTGTGTTTGTCATTTCAGATGAGAAGGTAAATCAGAACACCATATTCTCATACTTTACGCTAGCTCAAGGAATCGCATTAATTCCATTCTATATATTGGTTAAGCGGACTGATCATTACCAGCATTTAAGAAATGCTTTTATTGCGTATATGCTTATTTGGCTAATTGAAGTCGTCCTTTTCGGGTTTCCCAATGAACTTTTAGCGGCGTACAATACGATTCAAATTGGTGGAGGAAATACCATGAAGCCATCGATAAAGCTGTTGTATCGCGAAAAGAATGCAGATCGTGATGTTTACGAAATCTTTCCCTTCATCTATTCCGGAGTTAAGTTGTTTTTTGGAGGAGTGCTCTTTTTCAATTTTCGGGCCTATTGTCGTTGGGCGAAACTACCTGAATCGATGAAAGAAAGGGTGATGTAAACCTATTTCGGCTGTTCCCCAACCATTTCACAAATAGAGCCGTTTCATAATCGAGCTAACTTAACAACATGAAACAACTTTTACTATTCATAGTGCTTATTTCGGCACTAAACCTATCAGCACAAGACACAACTTATACAATTGTTTACGAAAACGCAGAGTTCAATAGTACTAAACAGATTACTTCGGCGGTTGCTCTTGACGGAGGGTTGATCACTACCTCAAATCTTATCGGCCAGACTGGAGATGTCACACTTCTTCGTACACACCCTGATGGATCAATTTTGTGGGAGAAGAGGTATAGTGGTTATGCTTCGCCTGAAGGGATATTTATTAATGATATCATTGCCACTTTTGATACATGCTATATAGCATCAGGAATTCTGATGGATAACGGAGCAAATTACTACCCTTTCTGCATGAAAGTGGATGACGCCGGAACAGTAGTATGGGTGAAGTCTTTTGATTTTGCTACGCCGATTTCGGGCAATTATGATGTCCTTATAGATCAGAACCCTTACGTCTATGAAACCAAAGATTCGTCGATTCTTATGGCTTGGCACCATTCAACGTATGCGAGTTCAGGCACTGTTCCTGATCATCTTTGTATTTCAAAAATTGACTCAGATGGTAACCTTTTATTTG
The DNA here is from genome assembly GCA_013373595.1 of Flavobacteriales bacterium. Lineage (GTDB taxonomy): Bacteria > Bacteroidota > Bacteroidia > Flavobacteriales_D > Crocinitomicaceae > UBA4466. Next base: position 41,773 of record JABXHO010000044.1, read on the forward strand.
AGAATTCAATCGAAGTTGACAGTACCTTCTACGTTTCAGACGTCGTTGAAAACTACGATGAATCTATTTTTGTTTTGGGAAATACCGATATCCAAAATGGAAGTGGCTATGTGGTTCACTTAACTGATTCCGGATTGTTTGATTGGGCGAAAAGATATGATGACGTTGAACTTGATGAAATCATTGTAGATTCCTCTGGTTTTGCCATTAGCTGGATGGATTGGGATCAGCAAGAATCAGGCATTATGAAGATGAGTTCTGGAGGGATTAATACCAAACGGATAGGGTTCAATCATTGGACGTATGATGTGAGTACGTCTTTTGATAGAAGAGACAACGGTAATTACCTGTTTTCTAAGCGAGGAGATAATTACGGAGGCGGATTATTTTTTGAGGTAAACGATACGTTAGAACTTGTGTCTTCTCATGCGATTATGATGGTTATTCAAACCGTTCGAAGTATACCAAATTATGGAATGTATGCAATAGGATATGGTCCAATATATGGAGTTAAGACTGTTGGGAACGAAATTGGAGTAGTGCGTTTCGATTCGTTATTGGGGGTAGATGATGCTTGGTGTTCCTGGATAGAATCCATCAATTTAGACCAATATCCTATCATAAATGGGCAAACGGTTTACTTTGCAAATGCTGATTCAATTTCTACTACCTTAGGAACGATTGATGAACATTTCACTTCATCTGATTCTCAAGTGGGATGTGTTACCTTTTGGGGATCGGTTTCCGAAATTCCTGAAACATGGAATGAAACAGTTTCGCCGAACCCATCTTCTGGTCAATTCACCATCAATTGGAATGAACACCGCGATGCCGAATTAGTTGTATACAACGCACTCGGCTCAAAAGTGTATCAAGCAAGGGCTAAAAATTCCTTTGTTGAGATCGATTTGAAATCAGAAAACGATGGCGTCTATTATTATCAACTAACAGATTCCAATGGAAGTCAATCTAAGGGAAAATTGGTATTGATGAAGTAGAGCAAAACGCAACTATATAGAAACAAAAAACCCAGACAGAAATGTCTGGGTTTTATCGTTACAACAATCAATTATTGCTTATCAGCATTGTTTGATTCTTTCATGCTTTCTTCAAGAAGCATTTGTTTTTCAATCGCTTTTTGCTCAGAAGCTTCAGGAGATGCTCCGAACAATTCTGGATGAATGTATGTTCCTTTGTGTTCTTTTTCCATTTCTGGCTCAATGCGGTTCGCGTCAGCAAACTTATCAGCACGAACTCCAGTTACAGACCAGCTAACTTCTACGTTTGGTTCGCTTGTTTGAATTTTGAACGTGTTTCCTGCAATTTTCTCTTTAATAATCGCTTGAGCAAATGTTCCGATTACAGTCAATTGGTAACGGAAGTCTTTGTTTGCTGCTTCGAAGTATCCCGGTAATTCAACAACGGCATATCCGTTTGCATCTGTTACAGCGTTTCCTGTGTAGATATTCATCATGTCAGGAGACTCAACGAAGCTATGAATCAAATATTTGTTCGCTGGATCTTGTGGGTGATCAATCTTAAATGTTCCACCACCTTTAGAAATGTTTCCAGTGATGTTTACGTTTCCGTTTACTTGAATATTACCATCTACTGTTAAGGTTGAAGTTGCGTTAGCCAGAACTTGATTACCAACTCTCAATGATTGTAAATTAGATTGACCATCTCTGTTGAAGCGTCCAATAGTATCTGGAGTTGTACACCCACCAATGAGGTGAAGGTTATTTGTGCTTCCGTTTAACTGAAATTTGATTCCACAAAAATCCGAGTATTCAAGGTCTTCAGAGAAGATCAATTCTCCCGAATAAACTTCGTTGAAATTCCCCATGTGACCGATAGCCATTACTGCATTCGTGTCTGTGCTACCTACTTCAACAAAGTGAATAGGCGTTGGACTACCCATCCCAATGTTTCCTGTGTTATTGTTCACGATTTCTGTACCTGTTAGTGTCCAGTTACCACCTCCACCAGCTAGCGGAGAAAGGTCAGTAATAATTGTACCGCCACCATCAGTCGTTTCAAGGTCTGTTCCGTTCAACACAACTGAAGTATTGTATTCATTCGAAGGATCAGCATCTGCGTCATCAGGACTTGTAATATAACCTGAGTCATTCGTCAATTCAGATGTCAAAGTAGGAGTGTTTCCTGCAGACTTTGCATATAAAGAATAAGGTACGCTCATCAATTGACTTGTTCCGAGAACAGAGTACGATGTTCCACCTGTATTGTCAATTGCAGTTTCCATGAAGTAAGGTCCATTTCCCCAATCAATAAGTGAGAAATCGTCGGTAGTTGTTCCTGAACCAATTTCAAGATTAATCAATCCGAAATCATTGGTTGTAGCAGCAAATGTTTCAGTGTACACGGCTGTACCTCCAACTGAACCTTGTTGAATGGTTAATTGAACACCAACAGCTTGGTTCGTAAGAATAAGGTTAGAGGCGTCGCGAACAACTGCTTGATATTTGAATCCTTCTGGTGCTTGACCAAAAGAGGTAACTGCAAAAGCTGCAGCAGCAAAGAATGTTAAAAGTATTTTTTTCATGTTTGTAGAAATTAATTTGTTTTGATCAATTTGAATGTTTTCAATGCTTCGTTTTCAGCATGAAGTGAGATGGAATAATTTCCAGGTGCAAGGTCTTGTACCTCGATGATTGTTGATTCGGACAACAAAGGAGCTGTTGACACCAACTTTCCCTGTCCATCATACAGCGAATACGAAAGATTTTCGAATGCTGGAACCTGAACGGTCAGGTCTGCATCCATTGGATTTGGAAAGACAGAAGCTGTCAATTCTGGCGAATGATCTTCCAAGCCAACAAAATTCCAGCTGCTTTGATGAAATCCTTGCGTTAGTGTGGTGACACCGTCTGTTTCTGTGTTAATAATCGTTTCTCCGATGGTGAAGTCAAGACTTCCATTTGCGTTTGCGTAGGAATCCCCTTGTGTGGAGATTACCTCCTGCGCACTCACGCTGAATGTGGAGATCAACGAAAAAAACACAATTGCGTTTTTCTTCATATCAATAGTTTTAGTAAACATATGCAAACGAAACTAATGAAGCGCTTTTTTAGAAAAAAGCATTGCAGAATACACAGAAAAACAGGTAGAAATACGGGGCTGTTTTGGGTAAGATAGAACCCAACGAACCCCAACCCGATTAATCATCGGAATGGGGTTCGATAAGTGAGATAAATAGATCTTGTGTTCGCTTTAGTAAACACCGAGTTCACAGGAAGAGGTGATCGATCACTCTCCAACAGTTACCCGTACTCCTTCAGAATGTGATGTAAACTCAGGGGCGTACATACACTGAATGGTTGTAACTCCATTCGAGAAATCTCCTTCATGACTCACGCGTAAATCGTATTCAAACACGTATGTCCCTTTTGGAACGAAGTCCATAAAGAAGTTCGTAGCGGCATCGCCAGTGCTTTCGTAATATCCCAAGCCATCTTGCCACTTGTGGCGAGAGATGACATTAATTGGTTCGAATCCAGCTGCACGCATATCTTTCATGTGAACGTACTCCATATTTCGATCCGTTCTCAACTCAATGCGAACGCGCACTTTGTCACCAGGTTTCAATTTCGTTCCATCTTGGATCGGCGTAATGACTGGTCCGTTGTCGGTGTTTTGTACCAAGAACAATTTTTGCTGCAATTTCAACGGCGTTTCGGCATGGGTAATTTTATCCAAATCTTCGAAATATTGCCAGTACATGGCGCCCCAACTTACACCTTCGGTAGATCTCGTAACGGTCACGTTCCCCATTTCGGGTACAATTTCTTCTGAGCCCCACGATTTTTTGAAGTAGCCTGTTCCAGCTTCTTTGTCTTCAGCATCAATCAAGGTATTGTTGACCTTAATCGTCACTTGTTCGTCGTTTTCTAGCAATTCCGTTCCACGAAGTAAAAGGGCATAACACGCCTCAGCTGTCGCTTTGGTCGTTTTCCAATCGGTGGTTTGTTTTTGCTTGAGCAACCACACTTTCAATTCTTCCACAGCATCCTGATCGTCTGCAACTTCGTCGAAGGCTTCAATCATCATGGCTTGCGTTTCGATAGGCGCCTGGTACCAGTAGTATCCGCTAGTATTTTCCTTCCAGTACATTCCCAATTCTTCGTGTACAATAGAACGTTCTTTCAAGGACTTCGTAATCTTCGTTGGAAGCGTTTCGATATCGTTTCGCTTCGCTTGAAGGGCAATCATTCCCTGTCCGTAAATGTTAAACTTCAACCAGTAGGTTTCTGCTTGATCTTGGTAATAATCGAAAGCTTCTTTCAAATCCTTGTCCATCTGAATATCTTTGAAATAGCTACGTGCGTACAGATATTGAACAACGCTTTGAGAGATATGTTTCTCATCCAGATAGTTCTCATGACGCGCCTTCGTTCGTTTGTATTCTTTCACCACCTCTCGATCCAAGTAAGCAATGGCATTTTGAACCATACTCCACGCTTTTTTGTCTTCACGAACGCTTTTCACACCCAAATGATCCAAGTGTCCCATTCCAGTAACAATGTGCTGCGTGATGTAACGACTTTCTGGCATTCCAGGGAACCACGGCCATCCACCGTTTGACACTTGCATGTTCTCCAGCTTGCGAAGGGCTTTGTTGAGTTCATTGTCCATTTTATTCAAATCGAAGAGAAGAGCTACGCGCTTTTTGCGTTCGCTTTCATCTTTGGCATCGAGTACCCATGGTGTTTCTTGCAAGATCACAGATTTCAACTCTTGGTTTTTCTCCAAATTCGATAGGAAAGCATCTGGACTACTCTCTTTCCATTGCTCAAATACCGATTTGATTTTTGGACTCGAATTCACAATAGATGAAGCCAAGGCATTCGAATAATAACGCGTGAATGTTTGTTCGGCGCATTCATGTGGATATTCCATCATGTAGGGCATGGCTTGAATCGCATACCAAGCTGGATTCGAGGTGTATTCCAAGGTCAACCGATGATGCTTCAAGCTCGAAGAACTTCCGCTGTTTACCAGTTTATCGAAAGTAAAGTTCTTTGTTCCGATTCCTTTACTTGGCAATGGTAATGACTCTGTGACCAACATGCGATTCGACAGCACGGGCAAAGCCATTTCTTCTCCGTCGGTGAAAACTCCTGCTTGCGCCACTACGCGATAGGTTACGGCACTGATTCCAAACGGTACTTCGATGTCCCAGGCAAGTTTAGCACTTTGACCTTTTTTAGCCGTAAAGTTCACCGTTGGATTGTCGTTCTTGAATTCCGCATCAATGGGTTCCATTGTAAGCGAGTTGAACAACATCAACTTGGCAGATCCGCCTAAATCGCCTTCGGAAAGGTTCGACACTTTAGCAGTGAAGATCATGTGATCTCCTTCACGGAAGAAGCGAGGTGCATTCGGCATCACCATCAATTCCTTTTGTGTCACGACTTCTTCTTGAATCGTTCCGATTTTCAAATCCTTTGTGTGTGCCAACCCGAGGAATTTCCATCGTGTTAAAGCTTCAGGAACAGTAAACTTCAGGACCACTTCGCCTTTTTCGTTTGTTTCCATCTGAGGATAGAAGAAGGCGGTTTCGTTCAAGTTTTTTCGTGCTTTCACCTGATTAAGATCGACACCGTTCTTGTCTTTGTTGCCCATCGGACCGCCAGCTTGCGATTGCTTACCAGTGGCAATTGAACCATCTTCCTTGTTTTTTTGAACTGAAACCTCCTGTTGTACTGGAGCAGGCATTTCCTCTGCTTCTGCTGAATCCATCAAATAAACTGCTCCATCTTGATCCATACGTTCTGCGCGGGCTGTTCCACCTACTAACTGACTTTTGAAATAATAGTTTCGGTAGCGATCGTATCCGCTGAAGCCCCACCAATTCAGAGCATCATAGGAACGACTAGGGAAAGACACGTATTCGTTCCAGTTGTCAGCATGTGCTCGCGCACGTGAGCTACTAAAACTTTGAGAGTTGTAATGTCTGTATGAATAGCTCGTTCGATACGGATCAAGCGAGAAATAATTAGATGCGAATTCATCCAGAGAAGCATCGTACATGGTCGCGAGTAACTCGGCAGCTACTGCAGAACCATTTGGACCTTTGATGATTAATTTCCATTCTTCAGGTGATCCTGGAACGAGTTTGTTTCTGAAGGTCTCAAAGGAGATGTCTAACTTTTTATTTGAATAAGGCACCATGATCACTTGCTTCGTAGTGTGCAAACGGCCGTATTTAATCGATGTGAATGTCACACTGAAATTACCGCGATATTCCTCACGAACAGGGATTTTAATGGATTTTTGTCCTTTGCTGAGCAGAATAAAGTCTTTTGAAATAACTTTTCCGTGTAATTCTACTTCGTAGAGTATTGTTAGATCTTCGGTAGCGGTAGAAATGAGTATTTCTGCTGTTTCGCCTGGCTCACACAACACGTTGATGGGTGTCATTGTCCAAATCTCACTTGTCGGATTTTCACTCGCCTTTTTATCGAGCAGCGTGATGTATTCAATCTCCTCAACCGTTTCACCGAATTTATCAACCGATTTGGTTTCAACCACGTAACGTCCGGGTTTCCAATTGTTCATTCCTTTGAATACAATGGTATCCGAAGTTTTTGTATCGAACGCAACATTCAACACTTCTTTTCCGCGCTTGAAGTTTTTGACATCGTCTTCATTCGCGTATACATCATGCGGAAACAATTTATCGAACTCACTTTCCGCAATCATCGGCAAGTCAGGGCGGTCCCAGTGTTGCATTCTAAAAACCTTTTCGGGCTCAATGAGTTGCGTCACTTTTACCGTTCCCGAAGCAGGTGTTTTCTGTCCGTTTAGATTGGTAGTGGAAATCGTGAACACATTTTTCTGAGTACGATCAACCACGTCACTGATCTGCAAATTAAGGTTCAAACAATTGTAGCCAACTGTTACCCACTGCGATCCGCTGCGCGTTTCACCATTCACATCAGTGACATCTGCATGAATTTCGTACGTGTACAAAGGAGAATACTTCTTATTGATGGTTGGATCTTCCAATGCATCAAACGCGATGGTAAATTCACCGTTTTCGTCTGTTTTGAGGGTGCCATTTTTAATCTCGACAGGAGAAGATTGACGTGGATAGAATCCCCAACGGTAATAGGTCCACGGATTGAATCGTGAAGATCGGGTTACGCGGTACTGAACATCTGCGCCGTCAATATTTGACCCTGCGTAGGCTTTCGCATTTCCTTTCAATTCTATGCGCTCACCCAGTTTGAATGACCCTTCAATAGGGGAGAACTCCACTTCGAATTTTGGACGTTTGTATTCTTCTACACTGAAATATTTATAATCGTTGCCATCCTTGATGTGCATGCTGCCCAAAAGTCCTCCTGTTGGAGCGATAAACGATCCTGAAAACGTTCCGTATTCATTCGTACGAACAGACACTTCGGCTACTTTTTGATAGTTCACATCGAGCAGTTGCACCTTCGATGAAGAATTGGTAACGAGTGTATTGGTTTCTCCTTTTTGTCGAATCTTAATTCCTTTGAAATAGATTTTTTGTCCAGGTCGATAAATCCCGCGATCAAGGAAGAAGTAGGTGTTCGTTGCATCGGAAACGCGCTCTTTTGCCTTTTTACTTTGACTCACGTCATTCCCCGTGTTGAATTCATCGTTTGCATGAGTTAGGTGAAGTAGAAAATTGCGGTAGTTCGACGTGGGAGCGATATTCAATCTTCCGTCTGAACCTGTTCGGAGCGTTTGCTTGAGTTTGGTTTCGTATTGCTGCTTCGAATAACTGTATGAGCGTTCAAATAATTCAACTTTTACGCGATTGATGGGCTGCCCCGTAGATCGATCGGTAACGAATAGTGTGTGAGAATTATCTGAATTTGTCGTGTAGGTGTAAGCCAGATTGGTTACCCAATACGAATCGTGCAAGATGGTATTGTGATCTTTTAGAAAGGATTTTTTCGGAGAAATAAGAATGGCGTAAAGTCCAAGATCGAGGTTCGGAAGCGCAATTTCCGTTGAGTGATCTTGGTAATCACCTGGATTTTCCAATTGAAAGGTGAGCTCTTTGCTTACCTCTTTTTTCAGCAATTGATTGAGTAATTCATCATCGTAGTAACGGTAATTTGAGTAGAAATCAGAAGGAACCTTGATGAGACGTACGTATGCACTATCTACATTTCGGTAGGAAATCTTCACACGTCCGTTTTCGTTCTTCGCGTAGGCAATTTCGTTTTCAGATGATAACGATTTTGATTCAATAGTAGAAGCTAGTCGCTTGCACATTTTTGCTCCATACGAATCAGGAAATTTCTTGATCGCTTCTTGGCAAATCGTCAATGCTTTTTTCTTATCCCAGCGCGTTTCGGGTTGCTCTGGCGTGTATGTTTCGCCTTGTTGATTGTAATAATCGGCAATGTAGTAATGAACTTCTGCGGTCGCTTGGTGAGTTGGATATTTGTTCGCCAAAGCGTTCAGTGAAGTGAGGTACAACTCGTCCTTTTTCGGAGAAATAGACTGGTTGCGCATGAACTTCAATCGCTCGATTTCCAAATCGATAAATGGCGCTACTTTGTGATCTCTCAATCGAAATGCTGTGAGTTCTTGGTAGATTTTCGTTGCCAAATAAAGATTGGAAGTTTCTGTTTTCGATTCAATATTCAACGTGACAAAATCACGAGCACTTCCCAAATAGGTTTCATTGTCAATCACAAACTTGACCTCTGGTCGGACCAATTCAGATTCTGAATTTGCAAAATAATTGATGGCACGGTGAGCGAGAAAATCATACAAAGTTGGGCGTAGATTTCGAGCCGTAATGTTTTGTACGAGAATTTCACGGAAATCGTATAAGTCGGTATGTTGCAAACTATCCGCATTCTCCAATGAGAGCATGTATTGCGTGCGAACGTGCTCAGAAATTGTTTTTAAATCCCATGTGCGAACGTCGTTATTCTCAAAATTCACCGTTTGACTTCGTTCTATGAATTTCCATCGATTAGACTCATAGTATTGCCAATAAACTTCTGCAGTTACGGAGTGAATTAATTGTTTGATGGGAAAGCTGTTTTTTTCAGAGAGATTATTCAACTCAGCAAGCGCCAAAACAAAGTCATCTTCTTCCAAATACGCATTGTACTTCATGCGGTGAATAACCGATTTGACAACCTGCGGAGCGTTTTCTTCCTGTTTCGCTTGAGCAAATATGGAGTTAACAACTTCTAGTGCGCTTTTGAAGAGACCTTGCTTCTCGAGGGAATCAACTTTCACCCATAAACTGGAGTAATCTCCATCAAAATTATATTTCAGCATGGGCATTTCAGGTTTTTTAGCGGTGTGAATTTCACTCTCAACACTTTCATTTTCTGACTGCTTCTTCTCCTTTTCGCACGATTGTGACATGAGAATTAGCGAAAATGCAACGAGGCAAGTGGTATAAATAAATGATCTTATCATGGGTGTAATTATTCAGTAATCAGTGAAAATGTGCTACGTTCAACAAAGAATTTTGAAGAAAGTTGATCGAATTCTTCCTGAGTTGGAGAAAGCACGATAATGTTTTGCGAATTCTCGGTTGTTTTACGTTGAGATTCAATAAAGCTAAATGCATTTTGATCGGGTTCGTAATCGAAATCACTCATGGTCATTTTCCCATTGGAAAACACAATTTTTACAGGCAAGAACTTACCGTTCTCATCGAAATTGAGGATATATTCCCGATCGTTGATGCGTGTCAATTTTGCACTTGAATAGGAAGAAATAACCGCATCACGGTTGCGAATTCCAAAGTGATAATAGCCTTTTTCATATACGCATTGAAGAGAATCTCCTTCTACGACACCAAAAATGTAGTCGCCTTTGATTGTGTATTTGGAGGATTCACGAACCGATTTTTTGCTAATAGACGATACTTGTGTAGAAACAGCTGTAATTCCTTCTTCTGAAAACACATACGAAAGTGAACGCTCACTATCGTTGTATTCACCAAACCATTTTTTATCGACGGTCGACACCTTTTTCTCTTCCGTAGGAAGAGGGTTCGAGAAATAATACGAATTTTGACAAAAAGTTGGGGAGGAAAGGAAAATACAGGCGATTATCGTAACTATTTTCATAACTTAAATTAAGAGTGTCCGTTTTTGGTACATTTTTAAAATTAACAATTAACCTACCCTTAAACACAAAGACTATGCAAAAAAGATGGTTTGTGCGTGCACCACAAGATAGTACAACCGTAGAAGCATTTCGTTCAGAATTAAAAGTAGATGCCGTTGTGGCCGAACTATTGCTTCAGCGTGGCATTGATAGCTACGAAAAAGCGGAAGCTTTCTTTCGTCCTAAGCGCGAGCATTTGCATGATCCGTTTTTGATGAAAGATATGGATGTCGCGGTAGAACGTCTCATTGGCGCCATTGAGCATCAACAAAAGGTGTTGTTGTATGGCGATTACGATGTGGATGGAACAACGGCGGTGACCTTGCTTTATCATTTATTGAAAGATCGAATTGAGCACTTGGATTATTACATTCCAGATCGCTATTCGGAAGGATATGGTGTCAGCAAAGCAGGAATTAATTACGCAATTGATCAAGAGGTTGATTTAATCATTACACTCGACTGCGGAATCAAAGCGAAGGAACGCATTCAACAAGCGCGCGATGCAGGTATTGACGTCGTTGTGTGCGATCACCACCGCCCTGGCAGTGAATTGCCCAATGCGATCGTGCTCGATCCGAAACGGGAAGATTGCAGCTATCCATTTGATGAATTGTGCGGGTGCGGTGTAGGCTTTAAATTTATGCAAGCCTTGTTTCAGCAAAAAGAATGGAACACCGCCTTGTTGTGGGATCAATTGGATTTGTTGGCACTGAGCATTGGAGCCGATTTAGTTCCGGTTACAGGTGAAAATCGTGTGCTGGCAATGTTGGGATTGGAACGATTGAATACTTTGCCACGATTGGCATTTCGTGAGATGTTGGTGCTGGCGAACCGTAGTTTCCCTGTCACGCTAACGGACGTTGTGTTTACCATTGCTCCGCGAATAAATGCTGCGGGGAGATTGCGTTCAGGGAAATATGCCGTTGAGTTGATGATTTCGAACAACCGCGAGGAAATTGAACAACTAGCAGCTGAAATAAATGCAGACAATTCCGAGCGAAAAGAGTTGGATAAAGGCATTACAGAGGAAGCGTTGGAAATGCTCGAAACGTACCCGAAAAACCGTACAACGAACGTCGTGTTTAGTCCGAATTGGCACAAAGGCGTAGTGGGAATTGTGGCTTCACGTATTATCGAAAAGTCGTACAAACCAACCATCGTTTTGACAAAATCGAATGGGGAAATTACCGGTTCGGCACGATCAGTTGACGGGTTCGATGTGTATAAGGCCATCGAAAAATGCTCCGACTTATTAGAGAAGTTTGGAGGACACAAATACGCTGCAGGACTTACGATGAAAGAGGAAAATGTACACGAATTCATGTCGGCTTTCGAAGCAGCTGTTTCGGAAAGTATTGACCCCAAATTATTGATTCCAGAAGAGAAAATTGACCTCGAACTATCTTTTGATGATGTCTTTCGAAAGGAAGAAAATCGAATGAAAATCCCAAGATTAAAACGAATTTTGCGACAATTTGAGCCACACGGCCCTGGAAATATGAAGCCTGTATTCGTTTCCACGAATGTTTTTTCGACCAATCTTCGAGTATTGAAGGATGCGCATTTGAAGCTTTCTGTCACACAACCCGAATCGGATGTGGTGCTCGAAGCCATTGCCTTCAATCAAGCGGACAAGGAAGAAGATGTTGCTTCGGGGATACCGTTCGACGTGGCCTACACATTAGAAATCAATCGCTGGCAAGATCGCGAAACCTTGCAGTTAAACGTGAAGGATATTCGCCCTCACGTTTAGGCATTCAACGCTTGATCAATATCTCGAATCAAATCTGAATAATGTTCCACTCCAATCGAGAGGCGAATGAGTTTTTCGGTAATATTCATGATCGATTTTGCCTCTTGATCTACGTCAGCATGCGTCATCGTTTGTGGATGTTCCGCCAAACTTTCGGTTCCTCCCAACGAAACAGCGAGTTTGATCAATTTGAGGTTATTCAAAAAAGAAAAGGCTTCTGCTTCCCCACCAATAACGTCAAAGGCGATCATGGCTCCGTGCGAAGTATATTGTCGTGCAATCAATGCTTTTTCTTCTTCTGTTCCATTTTTGGCCGTATTTCCTAAATAGTAAACGTGTTCAACCTTCGGGTGATTGTTCAAGAACTCAGCTACTTTTTGTGCGTTGCTCGCTTGTTGGTCCATGCGGACTTTCAATGTTTCCAAGCTTCGCATCAGCAACCAACCTGTCCAAGGTCCGGCCATGTTTCCAAGGAAGGTGCGTAATCCTTTCACGCGAGCGATAAGTTCTTTTGATCCGAGACAAGCGCCAGCAATAACATCTGAATGACCACCAATATATTTCGTAGCTGAATACAATACCAAATCGGCTCCGTGTTTCAACGGATGCTGCCAAAGTGGTCCCATGTAGGTGTTGTCTACGGATAAAACAACTGGTTTTTCCTCTGTTGAGAAGTGTTCCTTAATGCGCGCGCACATTTCGATATCAATCAATGCATTGGTCGGATTTGCAGGCGTTTCAATATGAATCATCGTTAAGTGAGCACCTTTTCCTGTCGCTTCGATGCGCTCGATGATTTCTTCTTCCGATTCGCCAGCCATGAAACCAATTGCTTCGATGTTCAACTTTTTCAAAAAGTGATTAATGAAATGGTCTGTTCCACCATATACAGGTCGGCTGTAGAGTAAAAGATCTCCGGGCGCCATGAATTCCATAATCGCAGTCGAAATGGCTGACATCCCACTTTCGAAAACAGCACAATCTTCGGCTTTGTCCCATAAACACAATCGGTTTTCGAGAATTTCCAAATCGGGATTGTTCAATCGACTGTAGATCAAACCTAATTCTTCATCTTCCTCTTTTTCACTGAGTCCGTAAGCGACTTCAAAGAAGCGTTTTCCTTGCTCGGCCGAGTCGAATACAAAGGTGGATGTTTGAAAGATGGGACATTTTATCGCACCTTCAGAAAGGGCGGGTTTGTATCCATAACTCATCATTAAACTTTCGGGTCGAAATGAAGAATAATCCATATGCTGTTTTTGTGTAAACATATACAATCATCTGCTTTGTGTGAAAAGGATAGAAAATAACTCTAAATTTGAAAGATATACAGATGATTCCATCTAATTAATAGTTTAGAATAATGCCAACAAAAGAAAAAACATCTGCGGATATTAAGATTGATGAGATTGACCAAACCATTCTCATGCTCTTAAGTGATAACGGAAAGCTAAGCAACAAAGAAGTTGCCGATAAAGTGGGATTAACCGTAACGCCAACCTACGAACGCATTCGCAGACTAGAACGATCGGGCGTGATTAAGGGATATCGTGCGGTGTTAGATTCAAAATTGATGGGGAAGGACCTTCATGTTCATTGCCACATCACCTTGAAAAACCATGAAAAGGAATCGATTTTGGATTTTGAAGAGAAGATTGTTCAGCTGGATGAAGTGGTTGGGTGCTACAACATTGCAGGCGATTACGATTATACCCTTCATGTGGAGATTTCGGACATGGACGCCTATCATGAATTCATTCGAAAAACCTTGACATCGATCAAAAACATTGGGAATGTCCGAAGTGCATTTGTGATGAAAACAATGAAACGAAAATAAAAAACTCCGTCCCAAATAGTTGGGACGGAGCTTAAATTGAATTGTGCTAAATTTTACTCTTTGTGTATACTTCGGAGTATAGCGTTTGCTCGCATAACTTGTACGTGCGTTTCTTTTACTTCTTTCTTCGACATTCCTTCGAGTCTACCTGAATAACCGTTAAACAAGTGACTAATTTTCAATGGAGAGTTCTTTCCTGCGTAATTGGCATTATGGCAAGAAAAACAGTTGGCAAGATCCGACACCGTTGTTGAATAGATGTTTGATTTACCAAAACCAAATTGAACATATGTTTCCATTGTAATGTTGTAGGCGGCAACAGATCCACGTGTAAGATCGCCTGGAGATGAACTGCTCAATTGATAGCTGAGCGAATCAAGCAATGCAGCTTGCGCTTCTACCCCCTCATAATCTTCCGTATTGATCCAAATTGAACCGTTTAAGAAGTAATTTCTCCAAACGTCTGACAATTGATCTTTCACGCTTGCGTTCAAGTCTTGAATGTTTTGCAGGTTTTCCAGGGCATTAGTCTGACTTGTTGCCATGTACTCTTTTTGGCCAGCAGCGTTAATTTCAACAGGAACACCATGGTCATATACGTTGAAAACATTCGTATTTATTCCAGCTCCGCTTGTTATGTTTTCAGTTGTTGCCTTAGCATTGGCAGTAAACAATGGGTAGCCAGTACTGCTTGTAACATTCGCATCGGAAGTATGTGTCGCCTCTGACCAATCATACATTGGGGCAAGTTCATCGTGTTCAAAAGTCGCCCAAATAAACTCTGGATGATTTTCTACAATCCCAACTACGTGAATTCCCAACAGTGCCACCCGTGCAGATTTTCCATTAATTTCTCCATCAGTAATGTAGTAGGTGGATGAATCGGCACCAAGCGCTGAAGCATTCAACCAAGATGTTTTCATTTCAAGCGCACCAACGGGGAACGTAACCCCTTCCAATTTATCTGAGTCTGCAGGGTTGTTAACCATAGGGGCATAGGTTTTTAGTGTGTTCAACAACACATCATTCGCTAGAATAGAATAATAAACAGTGTTCTTGTAAGTGGCAGCATCTGTGTTTGATTTCAAAATGTCACTTATACCACTCGCCTGACCAGTATCTGTTAGAATAACCGTACTTCCTTTTCCAAGTGTGTCCCCAATAGAACTTACTTGTGTCATGTTTTCGAGGAAGAAAGGTGTTCCGTTTACGTCGTTTGTAAGCCAGAGAAATTTTTGCCACGACCAACGTTGAAAGTCGCAGTTGGTTACGGTTGCATTGTTAGCAAACACACTTGTTGCCCCCTCATTTGGAGCTGGTGTTTTCCGAATGCCATTATTGTCTTCAGTAAACCAAGATGCCGGAGCTGTTGAGCAGTCCGCAACAGGTTGGTCATTTTCTGTGACAGCAACGAGTATGTTGTCCGTTGTGAGTTCAGTGTTTTCGCATGAAGCAAAAAGTAGGGTCGCTGAAAGCGCGACGAGAATGTGGTTATGTACCTTCATAGCTGTTAGTTTTTAGCGAGTCTTGTGGTAGAAGACATCGTAATAGTTAGCCTTACAAATATCAGGAACACATCTTGAATAAAAGCGCGTAGAAATACCCGAATCGAATATTACCTAAGGAAGGTTGTTTAACGTAGAAAGCGTCAAAATTGTGAGAATTAAAGCTCATTGTCAGCTTGAAAATATATATTTACGTAGCAAACCATACTCACTATGAAACTAATTGACGTCCTAGATCAAACTAATACAATTGAAAAATCTTCTTTCTATAAAATACTAAACAATCTCATTGAGGAAGGTGAAACTGATGAGATAGAAGAGATTCTAAATAAAAATCGACATGTTAAAGAAATTGATCACTTTAACATCAACAAAGTGTTTATGCATCTCAGGAAAGAGTTTAAAAAGCATATTCAGTTTGAACTGGCAAGTAATTTATCTCAATTAGACATCTTGATTGATATTCTTATTAGGGATGGAAATGTCATCATGAAGGACCGATGGTTCCATGATTTGTATAAGAAGGAGATTGAAGCGTTAAGTGAAGCAAGTGAAATATTTACTGGATTAATCAACACCGAGTCAAAGGAACTAGAAAGTCATAGGAGGAGAGATTACGTCATCTACCGTGCATGTGTAGAAACGGCTTACACAAACGATGAAGCCAATAATCAAGACAAGAAAGTGACTTCTGACGAGTATTCGCTGCTTCAAACGTTGTCAGATGAACTAGAGCTTTCAAATGAAGAAATTCGATTGATCAACTTTAGTATAGTTCCGATAGAGCCTTTGGATCAGGATGTTTTGATTAAAAACCTCAAAGATTTAGGGATAATTTTCTACCACAAGAAGGACTATTGTGTGTATGTGCCTGATGAAATCGTAAAGATTCTCAGAGAGATAAGGGGTAAAAGTATTGCCGATAAATACCTGAGAAGAGTTTTGAAGGTTTTGAAGGGGCCAGAACTAAATTTGGTGTGTAAAAGACACAACATCAATCAAAGAAGTGGTCTCGAAGAGAAGGTGAAAACAATCATCAATCAAGGGATTTCCCTGAAAAGTCTTTTGAAACAAGGTATTCACAAGGAGGATACAAAACTGAATGATCGTAAAAAGACCGTTAATCGAATAATGGAAGACCTTGGTATAGAATCAAGGGGATCAACAATAGAAGATAAAATTGAGCTAATTGTTCAACATTTTAATATAGTTGAGAAGGATGAGACGATAGGCATTTCTATGGATGGTTATGAGTTGCTTTGTAAAGACTTAAACGAAGTTTTACCACATATCAACAATTATTTGAGAGACGAGTTTCATTTTCAAGAAAAGGAAGTTTTAAAAGCGCAATTTCTTGCAGACCACAATATCAAACCACGTGATATTTTGGATTTGATTGTAGAGGCAGATCTTCGGTCCTTTTGCGACTCGAAAGGCGTTTCGTTTAGGGGAGATGAGGTACAGAATATCTTAAACTCGTACACCGACACTGAGAGCATCTACATTGAAAACTTCGTAAACATTGGAAATCGCGATTTAAATGCGTTAAAGACGAACAATATTAATATCACATCTGCTGAGATCGGATTGAAGTACGAAGAGGTAACGAGAATCTTATTTCGAGAGTTAGGTTTCAATGTGAATGAAGAGCTAAAGGCGGAGGTAAATAGCAGTAAGGATAAAATTGATATCCTCATTGAAACGGGAGAAAAAGAAGTGATAATTGTTGAGTGTAAAACGGCAAAATCTACGAAGTATAATAAGTTTTCGGCGTGTTCAAGACAGATTAAATCGTATCAAAAGCATCTTGAAAAGAATGGATATCGAGTAATCAAAACACTGCTTGTTGCTCCCGACTTCACGCCTGATTTTATTGAGGATTGTGATCTAGATATTGAGTTGAACTTGTCACTTATCACGAGTGAAACGCTCTACAATATCTGGAACGGATTTAAGCATGCTCCACAACAAGTATTTCCAACGAACTTGTTGATGCGCGATGCATTGATTAGCGATCAGAAAATTTTAAAGGCGTTAAAAATCAAGTAAATAAAAAAGCCCAGACCTCTATGGAGACCTGAGCTTTCAATATAGTATTCTACTGCTTACATTTTCGACAAATCTGGAGCCTCACGTGTAAATGCAGGAATTCCAGTTACGTCCATTCCTGTAATCAACAAGTGGATATCGTGTGTTCCTTCATACGTTACAACCGATTCGAGGTTAGCCATGTGTCGCATGATTGAGTACTCATCTGTAATACCCATTCCTCCGTGAATTTGACGTGCTTCGCGTGCAATGTCCAACGCAATTTCAACGTTGTTTCGCTTCGCCATGGAAATTTGAGCTGATGTCGCTTTTCCTTCGTTTCGAAGTTGTCCCAAACGGAAAGTCAACAATTGAGCTTTCGTGATTTCGGTGATCATCTCCGCCAATTTCTTTTGTACCAATTGGAAAGAACCGATTGGAACACCAAATTGTGTACGTTCTTTTGAGTAGCGAACAGCTTGATCGTAACAATCCATCGCTGCACCTAATGCTCCCCATGCAATTCCAAATCGAGCAGAATCCAAACAACCAAGTGGTGCTCCTAATCCTGATTTATTCGGAAGAATATTTGCTTTTGGAACACGTACGTTGTCGAAAATCAACTCTCCAGTTGCAGAGGCACGAAGTGATAATTTTCCATGCATTTCAGGTGTAGAAAAACCTTCCATTCCTCGCTCAACGATCAATCCATGGATGCGTCCTTCTTCATTCTTTGCCCAAACAACAGCGATATCTGCGAATGGAGCATTTGAAATCCACATTTTCGCACCGTTCAAAATAACATGGTCACCATCATCTTTGAAATTGGTAATCATTCCTCCTGGGTTCGATCCATGATCAGGCTCTGTTAATCCAAAACATCCGATCATTTCTCCTGTTCCCAATTTTGGAAGGTACTTCATGCGTTGCTCCTCATTTCCGTATTTCCAGATCGGGTACATAACCAAAGAACTTTGCACAGAAGCTGTAGATCGTAAACCTGAGTCACAACGCTCCAACTCTTGCATAATCAATCCGTAGGAAATCTGATCCAATCCAGGTCCTCCATATTGTTCTGGGATGTACGGACCAAAAGCACCGATTTCACCCAAACCAGGTAAAATATGACTTGGGAAGGTTGCTTTTTCATAGTGCTCGTCGATAATCGGCGACACTTCTTTCTTCACCCAGGCGCGCGCAGCGTCTCTTACAAGTTTGTGTTCTTCTGAAAGAAGATCATCCATATTGTAATAATCGGGATGTGTATATAAGTCAGTTCTCATGTCTAATCTTTTTATTGGATCACAAAATTAACTATATTTTTGAGGAGTGTTAAAAAAGTCGGAGTCAAGCCTTAACTTTGTTTAAAAATTCGATAAATACGCAATTGTAAGTGGAATTCTACCTGAGTATTTCTAGTGATATTATTCCGAATGAGTTAATTCCTCGTTCGCATTCAACAGGCTGGCTGATGGGATACGCCTTGTTTGCGTCTTTTATTGCCTTATCGGTTGCTCGTTTTGCAAGGGAAGAAGTTTTTCAGGGGCTTATCTTGGCGAATATGAAATTCAAAGGAGTTGTTTCTTTCGTGAAAGAAACCATGCCACTTGGAAAACCGAGTTCGCTAATGCTGATGTTAAACTATGTGTTGGCATCAGGAGTGATTTGCTACTTCTTTTATATCCAGCATTTTGATGAGGGAGATCTTGGTACAGGAGTGGCTGTTTTCTTGTTGCCACTAGCGTTATTGTTCTGGAATATTTTGTGTTTTGTCCTTACGGGATGGATTTCGGGAGCCGCGCACATTTTAACGGGACCCATCGCTTTAAAAGTGATTGGAGCACAGTTTCTAGGGTTATTTTATTTCGTTTTGGCCATCATGTGGTTGTTCAGTGCTGGAGAGGCAAGTCTTTTTGGTCAACTGGCGCTGCTTTTGTTTTTTGTTGAATCCTTCTTTCGAATTGTGAAGAGCGCGAACCTTGTTTTAAAGCAAGGTGTTTCTTGGTATTATTTAATTTTGTATTTTTGCACCCTTGAAATTCTACCCTTGTTAATGATTTACATAGTGTTAACAACGGTTTAAGGTAGGAAGTTTGATTAAAACGAAGGATTCGTGGCAGTAAAAACAATATTAGTATCTCAACCCAAGCCTGAAGGAACAAAGTCTCCATACTTTGATTTGGCAGAGAAGTATAAGTTGAAAATTGATTTTCGCTCTTTCATTCATGTTGAAGGAATTAGTGCACAAGAGTTTCGTACGCAGAAGGTTGAATTGGACAAACATACGGGAGTTATTTTAACCTCAAAAAATGCGGTTGATCACTATTTTCGAATTGCTGAAGAATTGAGGTTTGAAGTGCCGGATTCAATGAAGTACTTCTGTATTTCTGAAGCAGTAGCTTATTACCTTCAGAAATATGTAACGTACAGAAAAAGAAAGATTTTCTTTGGAAAGCAGCGTATTGATGATCTCGTAGATATTTTGAAAAAGCACAAGAAAGAAAAGTTCTTGTTGCCATGTACAGATCGTCTTCGCGACAAAATTCCAGATACACTTGCTGAAAATAACCTGAACTTCACGAAAGCTGTTTTGTACAGAACTGTGGCGTCAGACCTTTCTGACTTGGAAAATGTGTACTACGACATGCTCGTGTTCTACAGTCCAGGAGGTGTAGAGTCGTTGGTAAAGAATTTCCCTGACTTTAAGCAGAACGATACAATTATTGCTGCATTTGGTCCAACAACAGCGAAAGCAATTGTGGACAACAACATGCGCCTTGACCTTCACGCACCACAACCAAATGCACCGTCTATGACTGGAGCAATTGAAAACTTTGTGAAGAGCTCGAAGAAATCGAAATAATTCGGCTCACTTCAGTTATTTTCTCATCGATTTGATGACATTGGCAATTCCTTGGCTAGCCGTGGAATTAAGCTTGATGAAATCACTCGGGACATGCAATTCGTCTGCCTTCGGATCGATAATGTATTTGGTATGAGCATTGGATGCATATTGAATCAGTCCAGCGGCTGGATAAACCTGTAGCGAAGTTCCTATCACAATAAGGATATCTGCATCGTGAAGTTTCAGAGCGGCTTTTTCATAACACGGCACATCTTCACCGAACCATACCACATGCGGTCGCAAGCGATAACCTTCTGGACAGCGTGAGTTGTTATCCAGTTTCCATCCGTCAATTGGATAGTAAGCCTTCTCTTGGTTGGGTCCCGAACTTTTTGATTGTCGAATATTACCGTGAAGGTGCAGTACGTTTTTACTTCCAGCCCGCTCATGCAAATCATCAATGTTCTGGGTGATCACCAAAACATCCCCAAACTCTTCGAGTTGAACAACGCCTTCATGGGCTTGATTCGGAGTAGCTTCAATAATCGTCTTTCTCCGTTGATTGTAGAATTCTGTGACTAAATCCGGATCTCTTTGCCATGCCTGTGGTGTAGCCACTTCTTCAATCGCATAATTTTCCCATAAACCATTTGAGTCGCGAAAGGTTTCAATACCACTTTCGGCACTCATTCCGGCACCTGAGAAAACAACAATGTTTAACGTACTATTCATCTCCAATTAACTTTAGCATTACAAGAGTATAAGTAATAAACTATCTAGCAAAGAGGGTGTTTCCCTTGCTTTCGCTGATTCAATAGTCTATATTTGAGTGTGATTTATAGAACTATATAAAAACAATTTAAACAAAAACTATGAAAAATTTATTACTCTGTGGAAGTCTTCTTTTGGCAGGTAGCGCTTTCTCGCAAGTGCTGACAGAAGATTTCGAAGGTTTATCTGGTGGAGCTCTTCCAGCTGGATGGACTACCGCTTCAACGACACCAGGTAGTGGTGATTTTGTGACGGGTAACGCTGCTGCCGCTAACGCAGGTGGATACTGGCCTGTTGCACCTGGCTCCAACTTTGCTATGGCAAATGATGACGTTTGTAACTGTGACATGTCGAATGTGACGCTTGTAACTCCCTCTATGGACTTTACTGGTCTTTCAGGTGTTGTTGTTACGTATGATTTCGTTGATGATATGTCTTATGGACCATCGTTACCACACGAAGTAGAGGTGTCTACGGATGGGGGGGCAACATGGACAAACATTTACACGCACAATACAAACAATCAGGGAAATCTTGATTGGGCAAATCAATTAGTTCCTTTGGGGGCTGCAACGGATGGAGCTTCTAATGTTCAGGTTCGTTGGGTATACAACGATAATGGCACATGGGCTACTGGTCTAGCAATCGACAATGTTGTGGTTAAAGAGCCATTCCAAAATGATGCTGAATTAACTGCTGTTTCATTAGATCGTTTCGCTTTGGTCAATGCAAACTCTGTTCTTTCTGCTGAGGTATCGAACGTAGGAGGAAACGCAATCACTTCTTTGGAAATTGATTGGAATGATGGTACAAGCCATGTTCAAACAGTATCTGTAAACATCGCTCCTGGTGCTTCAGCTTCTGTTCCTCATCCAGATAACGTTACATATGCTACAGCAATTGAGCAAAACATTAACGTAACAATTTCTGCTGTTAACGGTGGTGTTGATGGAGATCCTTCTAACAACGCTGGTTCTGCAATGTACAATACATTGAGTCAACAAACGGATAAAGCAGTAGTTATTGAAGAGGGTACAGGAACATGGTGTGGATGGTGTCCACGTGGTGCTGTTGCAATGGATTACATGGTTTCAACTTATCCAGTTGATTTCATTGGTATTGCTGTTCATAATGGTGACCCAATGACAGTAACTGAGTACGATAACGGTGCAGGAATCTCTGGTTTCCCAGGGTGTAACGTAGACCGTGCTTTGCTTGGTGAATCTGTATCTCAATCATTGTTCGAGGCTTTCTACAACGATCGTGTTGATATGGGAGTTCCTGCAAATGTTGATGGAACTGTTTCTGGATCAGGATCAAACGTAACAATTGATGCATCTGCATCTTTCTACACTCCTATGTCAGGAGCTGATTACCGTTTGGCTGTTGTGATTTCTGAAAACGGAGTTACAGGAACTTCTTCTGGTTACAACCAAGCGAATTACTACTCAGGTGGTGGTTCAGGACCAATGGGAGGTTACGAAAACTTGACAGATCCAGTACCAGCTGCTGATATGGTTTACGATCACGTTGGACGTGCATTGCTTGGAGGATACAACGGACAAGCTGGTTCGGTTCCTGCAACAATTACAGACGGAACTGTAGCAAACTACCAGTTCTCATACACTGTTCCTTCATCTAGTAACAAAGCGAATATGCATGCTGTTGTATTGTTGCTTGACAACAACACAGGTGAAATTGTAAACGCGAAAGAGCTTCCTCTTTCATTGGCTGATGTTGCTGATGTTGAAGCAATCAGCATGGAGGTATATCCAAACCCAGCAACTGACAACGTAACTGTTTCTTTTGAAGCTGCGGGAGATTACACAATTACAATCACTGATATGGCAGGAAGAGTTGTTTCTACAAACGCTTACTCTAACTTGTCTGGTGCTCAAAACATCGCAATTCCAGTTGCTGATTTGATGAGCGGAAACTACATCGTTAGCGTTGCTACCGAAGGAGCTTCTTACAACGAAGTGCTTGTGATCAAATAAGTAATTCAAATTTGAACTCGCTTTGAAATGAAGTGAGCCATCAATTTAAATGCCGCCTGTTCCGACTCTTCGGGGCAGGCGGTTCTTTTTTGCGAAGCACTATCACTGACTCGAACAGCCTGAACCAAAATGAAATCAGGTAATTCCGCCCTTTCCCAAAGCATTTTCGTATCTTTGGCAGCTTGAAAAGCGACCAACTATGGCGAAAATTAGAAAACAAGACGCACTGGACTACCACTCAATGGGGAAACCAGGTAAAATCGAAGTAATCCCAACAAAACCCTATGCCACGCAACGTGACTTGTCACTGGCTTATTCACCAGGTGTAGCGGAACCTTGTCTCAAGATTGCTGAGAATAAAAACGATGCGTATAAGTATACAAGTAAAGGAAACTTGGTAGCAGTAATCTCCAACGGAACAGCCGTTCTAGGTTTGGGAGATATTGGACCTGAAGCTTCTAAACCAGTAATGGAAGGAAAGGGGCTTTTGTTCAAGATTTTTGCGGATATCGACGTGTTTGACATCGAGGTAGATGCAACCGATCCTGAGAGATTCATTCAGACAGTAAAAGCAATTGCGCCAACATTTGGTGGAATTAACCTGGAAGATATTAAAGCGCCCGAGGCATTTGAAATCGAGGAGCGCCTAAAAGCAGAATTGGATATTCCGATTATGCACGATGATCAGCACGGAACAGCGATTATTTCATCGGCAGCCTTGTTGAATGCTTTAGAATTAGCAAAAAAGAAGATCGAAAAGGTGAAAATTGTTGTTTCTGGAGCAGGGGCTTCTGCACTTTCTTGTGCAAAGCTTTACCATGCACTGGGAGCGAAGTTGGAAAACATCTATATGTTCGATTCCAAAGGATTAATCCATAACGGAAGAACAGATCTCGACAAAAACAAATCACTTTTTGCGAAGCATAAGAAAGATGTTGCCTTCAAAGATGCGTTCAAGCGAGCGGATGTTTTTCTTGGACTTTCGAGAGGAGGATTAGTAAGCAAAGAAATGATCAAGGCGATGTCCAAAGATCCAATTGTATTTGCTTTAGCGAACCCAGAGCCAGAAATTTCTTACAAAGATGCTACATCTGTCCGAAAAGATATCATTATGGCAACAGGACGTTCCGATCATCCTAATCAGGTGAACAACGTTCTCGGTTTCCCTTTCATTTTTAGAGGAGCACTCGATGTACGTGCAACAACAATTAACGAAGAAATGAAACTCGCTGCCGTAAAGGCAATTGCATCCCTGGCAAAGGAAACAATTCCAGAAGAGGTGATTGAAGCTTACGGGGAGAAAAACATTTCCTTCGGACGCGAGCAAATCATTCCAAAACCAATCGATACACGTTTGATCTATTACGTTGCACCAGCAGTAGCCAAAGCAGCAATGGATTCAGGTGTAGCACGTGAACCAATCGAAGATTGGGAAGCGTACGAAATGGAATTGAAAAACCGTTTGGGACTCGATAACAAGCTGATTCGTACAATTACCGAAAAAGCGCAACGATCGCCGAAACGTGTTGTATATGCAGAAGCGGATAACATCAAGATTTTGAAAGCTGCGCAAACAGCTTGGGAAGAAGGTGTGGCCTACCCAATTTTGTTGGGAAGAAAAGATGCAATCGAAGGATTGATCGAAGAATACATGATGGAATTCCCAGAAGTGGAAATCATCGATCCAAAGTCGGATGACGAGATCGAACGCAGACGCGAATACGGTCAAAAGTTCTTCGAAAGACGCATGCGAAAAGGTGTGACGGAATACGAAGCTTTCCAAATCATGCGCGAGCGTAACCACTTTGGCGCCATGATGGTGAAATTGGGTGATGCTGATGCGATGATTTCAGGTATTACACGTAACTACAGAGATGTCGTTCGACCTGTTATTCAGGCGATCGGATTGCAAAAAGACATGAACGTAGTCGCAGGAATGTACATTCTTGACACCAAACGAGGACCACTCTTCTTGGCAGATACTACGCTTAACGTGAATCCTTCAGCAGAAGACATTGCCGAAATCACAGCCAATGTAGCCAAGACCATCCGTAAGTTTAAGGTGACACCACGAATTGCGTTATTGAGCTATTCAAACTTCGGGTCAGGAACGGGTGAAGACGCAACAAAAATGGCGCAAGCAGTGGAAATCATCCACAGAGAAAATCCAAATTTGATTGTAGATGGAGAAGTGCAAGCAAACTTCGCCTTAAACAATGATTTGATGAATGAAAAATTCTCTTTTTCAACGCTGTCAAACAAGAAGGTAAACACTTTGATTTTCCCGAACCTCGCATCAGGAAACATTGCCTACAAATTGATGCAGGAAATGAATGACGATGATTCAATTGGTCCTGTTTTGGTCGGATTGAGAAAGTCGATTCACGTCCTTCAAATGGGAGCTTCTGTTCGAGAAATAATTAACATGGTAAAAGTGGCGGTTGTAGACGCTCAAAATAAATAAGTATGATTGCTCAATTGAATGGTCGACTTGTCGAGAAAACGCCTACGGAAGTGGTTATCGACTGTGCAGGTGTTGGTTACGAAGTAAAAATCTCATTGAATACCTTTTCCACAATTGGAAGTGACGAAAACATTAAACTTTTCACCAAGTTAGTTGTACGTGAGGATGCTCAAATTCTTTACGGATTCGCTGACAAAACAGAACGTGAAATGTTTAATCACTTGGTTTCAGTTTCGGGAATAGGCCCCAATACGGCAATGATCATGCTCTCTTCGCTGGTTCCAGAGGAAATTGCAGGAGCTATCCAAAATGAAGATGCACGAACCATTCAGAGTATCAAAGGAATTGGTGCAAAAACAGCGCAACGCGTCATCATTGACTTGAAGGATAAAATGTTAAAAATGACCTTTTCGTCTGAAAATATGTTCAATGCAAACAATACAAGCCGATTTGATGCGTTAACAGCATTGATTTCCTTAGGTTTCGACAAAAAATCTGCGGAAAAAGCAATTGATAAAATAGCAACTGGTGATGAATCAGTTGAAGAGTTAATTAAAGGGGCATTGAAAATCCTTTAGTTTGTAGAAAATTTTGAATACGAGATTACTAACTATGAAGTACGTTGGACTACTACTGTTGTTTTGCTTGACTTTCGGGTCGGTTTGGGCGCAAAATGATCCGGATACGAATCTGATCTGGCCGCTGAACCCCACTTATGATCCAACACAAACAAGTGAGCAAAGTTTCGACTTGGGAGACCCAAACTCTGTTGAGCGAACCATCGTTTACGATCCAGTTACTGGAAAATATATCTTCAAAGAAGTAATTGGCGAATCAGGACTGAATTATCGAAACCCTTCGATGATGACGCTCGAAGAATACATCGAGTACGAACGTCAAAAAGCACTTGCAGATAACTGGAAAGAGAAAATTGACGAGCAAACAGCCGAAAATCAACCTTTTGAATTCCCAATTAAGGTAGGAAACAAAGTGTTTGAGAACTTCTTCGGATCGGATCAAATTACGATCAGAACAACAGGAAGTGTGGAAATTTCTCTTGGTGTAAACTCTTCCCGATACGACAACCCGATTCTTCCAGTACGCCAGCGTAGAATTACACGTTTCGACTTCCAACAGCAAATTAACTTGAACCTTGTTGGTCAAATCGGAACCCGTGTAAAACTTGGAACAAGCTACAATACGCAAGCCGCATTTGATTTCGATAATATCTCAACGCTTGAGTATACAGGAGATGAGGATCAAATTATTCAGAAAATCCAACTCGGTAATGTTGCGTTTCAACCACCAACTTCGTTGATTCAGGGTTCGCAAACCTTGTTTGGAGCGTACGGACAATTGAAATTTGGTAATACAACGGTCGACTTGATTGGAGCCTCTTCTCGTGGACAAAAGAAAGAAATCAATATTCAGGGTGGAGCTCAGGCACAACAGTTTGAAGTAACGGCTGACAATTACGAAACCAACCGTCACTACTTCCTCAACATGTATCACCACGATCATTATGATGAGGGAATGTCAACGCTTCCAATTCCTAACACAACGATTAACTTGACGCGAATCGAGGTGTGGGTAATGAACCGAACGAATGAAACAGAAAATACGCGAAACATCATCGCTTTTGCGGATTTGGGTGAAGCGAAACAAGAAAACTGTCAGGGAGATCCAGGTGGATATTCTGCTTCTGAGCTCCCAGATAACAATGCCAACGATTTGTATGACTGGGCAGCGAATCAACCATTGGTTCGTGGCTTCAACAATTCGGTACAAGCGCTAGGATCGCAATTCGCCGCTCCAGGACCTTTCCAGCAAGCCGTTCACTACGAAAAGGTAGAAAACGCAAGAAAATTGAACGACAGTGAGTTCTCGTACAGTGCTCAACTTGGATTCGTTTCTTTGAACATGCCACTCAACAATGATGAAGTATTGGCGGTAGCATACGAGTACACGTACAGAGGTGAAACGTATCAAGTGGGTGAATTTTCAACAGATGGAATTTCTGGACAAGAAGCCTTGATGGTGAAGCTGTTGAAACCAACCATCACTAACCCAAAGAATGCTGTGTGGGACTTGATGATGAAAAACGTTTATTCAATTGGAGCTTACCAAGTAGATCAAGAAGGTTTCCGCTTGAATATCTTGTACAACAACCCATTGACATCGGTAAATGTTCCATTCTTACCAGTATCAGACCTAGTAGGAGGAAATCCTCCGTTCCAATCCAATTTAGATGATAAGCAGCTCGTTACGGTTCTTGAAATGGACAGATTGAACCAGAACAATCAGCTTTTCTCAGATGGGGTGTTCGATTTCGTTCCGATTGATTTTAATGGAAACAGAGCAGAGTCAGCAGGTACGATCAATCGCAGAAACGGTCGAATCTACTTTTCTACTGTCGAACCGTTTGGTAAAACATTAGCGGATAAATTATTGGGAGATGGTGTGCCATCAACGATCGTTGATCAATATGCATACACAGAGCTGTATGATTCTACCAAAACGGCAGCACAACAGATTCCAGCGAAGAATCGCTTCAGTTTCTTTGGAGAATATAAGTCATCCATTTCTTCAGACATTCCATTGAATGCACTGAATGTTCCAGAAGGAGCAGTTACCGTTACGGCAGGAGGAATTCTGTTAACCGAAGGTCAAGATTACACGGTCGACTACAACCTTGGACGTGTAAAGATTTTAAATGAGGCTTACTTGAGCTCGAATACGCCAATCAAAATTTCGATTGAAAGTAATTCTGTATTCGGTTTCCAGTCCAAATCCTTACTGGGATCGAGGGTGGCTCACCGATTTAGTGATAAATTAAATGTGGGTGCCACATGGATGCGCATGATGGAACGTCCTGTTACGCAAAAAGTGGACATCGGAAGTGAACCCTACAAGAACAATATCATTGGATTCGATCTTCAATACCGAACAGATGTTCCATTATTGACAAAACTCGTTGACCTCCTTCCTGTTATTTCAACAAAAGAGCGCTCTACGTTCTCATTTAAAGGAGAATTTGCCCACTTAATTCCTGGTTCGCCTCGTGCCATCAACAAAGAGGGAACGTCGTATATCGATGATTTTGAAGGGGCACAAAGTGCGATTGACTTACGTTCAGCAACAGCTTGGCATTTGGCATCAGTTCCAAAAGGTCAACCAGACTTATTCCCTGAAGCGAACAACCTAGATTTATCTGCTGGTTTTAAGCGTGGACGATCTTCATGGTACGTTGTAGACCCTCTATTTGCTCAAGGAACGAATATCACTCCGCAACACATCAAGGACGATCCGACACTTATCAGCGATAGCCGTGTACGTTTGGTAAGTCAAACAGAAATTTGGCCGAACCAGCAACTCGCACTCGGAACAATTGGAAACATTCCGATTTTGGATTTAGCGTACTATCCGAAAGAGCGCGGAATGTACAACTATGATACAACTTCGGTTGATCAAGATGGATTGTTTACTGATCCACAGAACCGTTGGGCTGGAATCATGCGTGCGTTAACCACGAACGATTTCGAGCTAACGAACATCGAATACATTCAGTTCTGGATGCTTGATCCTTTCAATGAGGACGCAGAGGCAGTAGACCCAACTTCGAATCATTCAGGTGGAGATATGTACTTCAACCTTGGAAATATTTCGGAAGATGTATTGCCAGATTCGCGACGTAGCTTCGAAAATGGATTGCCTCCTTTTGATAATTCTTCGCAAGATAATGTGGATGAAACGACATGGGCGCGTATCTCAACTTTACAGCAAACAGTGAACGCCTTCGATAATGATCCTGCGGCACGTGTAAACCAAGATGTTGGATACGACGGATGGAGCAATGCTGAGGAGCGATTGTTCTACTCGAGTTACGTTAACTGGGTGCAAAACTCAACTACATTATCGGCAGCAGCAAAAGCACGCATGCTAGCCGATCCTTCGAGCGACGATTACCGTTACTACCGCGACGATGTATACGACCAATTGGAGGCAAACATCCTTGAACGATACAAGAAATTCCGAGGATTGGAAGGGAACTCTCCAACCATCGAGATGTCTGATACAATGAACGCGGAAGGATATCCTACGCAAGCAACGAACCAGCCAGACATGGAGGAGTTCAACAACAACAACACGTTGGATGAAACGGAAAGTTATTTCCAATACCGTGTGAGCTTGCGTCCGAATGATTTACAAGAAGGACAGAATTACATCACCAATATTCAAACGGTTAAGAACGGAACAAAAACGGAGCGTTGGTTGCAATTTAAAGTGCCGATTCGTGACTTCGAGAAGCGTGTGAATGGGATTCAGGATTTCAGAACAATTCGTTTCATGCGTATCTTCCTGAAAGATTTCAACGAAGAAGTAGTGGTTCGTTTTGCCCGATTGGAATTCATTCGTGGGGAATGGAGACAGTATCTGGAAACTTTGGTTGAACCAGGTGAAGGAGTAACCACAGATCCAAACCTTACAACGTTCAATATTGGAGCGGTAAACGTAGAAGAAAACGATCAGCGCGAACCAATCAAGTACGAAATTCCACCAGGGATTTCACGTGAAATTGATCCATCGCAAACGTTCCAACGTCAGTTGAACGAGCAATCGTTGACACTTGAAGTATGTAACTTACAGGATGGAGATGCCAGAGCGGCGTACAAAAATGTTCAGTTCGATGTTCGAACATACAAGAAATTGAAAATGTTCGCTCACGCGGAACGAGTAAAAGATCAATCAGCCTTAAATGACGATGATTTGACACTTTTCGTGAGAATGGGAACAGATTTCGTAGACAACTACTACGAATACGAAATGCCGTTAAAATTGACGGACTTCGGAGCAAAGCTTCCAGAAGATATCTGGCCAGAAGAGAACAATGTTGAAATTACCTTCCAAGATTTCTTAAACTTGAAGAAGTCGCGAAATGAAGCGGGTATTTCAAACTTGATAGAATATACAACGATTGATCCTGCGAACTCAACACGCGTCCTTAAAGTAAAAGGTAGTCCAAACTTGCAGGGAATGAAAACGATCATGATCGGTATTCGTAACCCACATATCAACAAGGATACACCTTGGCAAGACGACGGTTTGGCGAAGTGTGTGAATGCATGGATCAATGAATTGCGCTTAACAGACTTTGTGAGCGAGGGAGGTTCTGCTGCAACAGCGCAAATGCAAGTTCAATTTGCTGATTTTGCCAACCTGAACATGTCTGCAAACTATTCTGGAATCAACTGGGGATCGGTAGACAGCCGCGTACAAGAAAGACAGCGTAATCAGCAGATGAATTTCGACATGAATACGACAGTACAACTCGGACAGTTCTTCGGGAAGAAAGCACGTGTTCAATTGCCACTCTTCTACAGCTACTCCATAGGAGTGGTGAACCCAGAATTTGACCCATTCAACCCAGATATTCGATTGAGCGATTATGACGACGCCAACTTGAGAAGGGAACGGGCAAAACTTGGACAAGACTATACAGAACGTAGAGCCTATAACTTTACCAATGTGCGGAAAGAATTGAAAGCCGGAGCAGACAATCATTTCTGGAGAATTTCCAACTGGGCACTTAGTTATGCGTATTCAGAAGATTTACATAGAGACTTCAATACCAATTACGATCGTACAAAACGATGGACGTCGAGCCTAAACTATAATTACTCGTTTAAGGCGAAGCCAATCATGCCGTTCAAAAAGGTGAAGTTCATGCAGAAATCGAAGTGGTGGGCAATTGTTCGCGACATGAATTTCTACCTCACACCAAAGAACGTTTCCTTCGGAACAGATGTGATGCGTAATTACAACGAACGTCAGGTACGCAACAACTTGATTCCAGCTGGTTCAGATCCAGACGACTTCCGAATTGCACCCGTTTACCTCAAGCAATTTAACTGGAATCGTACTTATGCCTTGGCATACGACATCACCAAAAAACTGAAATTTACGTTCGATGCAAACAGCCGTTCCATGTTCGAAGAAGGAGACGGGGCTGTTGAACAAAGTTCATTCAGAGACACAATTGGTTCGCAGTTGATGACATTCGGTCGAGCAATGGATTACTCACACAACTTTACTTTCAAGTATACGCTTCCATTGAACCAATTCCCAGCAACGGACTGGATCAGTGCAAATGCTACATGGAAAGGATCGTACAACTGGCAACGTGGACCGTTGGCTCAACCTGATTTCGGAAACGTAATTCAAAACAGTCGTGATATTAATATGACGGCACAATTGAATTTCACATCGCTTTACAACAAAGTGAAGTTCTTCAAAAAAGTAAATAACGACGGAAGAAATCCACGTGGACGTGCTTCTGCTCGTGATCGAAATGGAGACAGAAGAGGTGGGTCGAAGAAGAAACCAGAAGCGGAGGAAGAAGAGGATCCAAACTTGACAGAGAAGCAAAAGGAACGTAAGAAGCGTCGTGAGGAACGTAAGAAGTTGAGAGAAGAACGTGAAAAAGCTCGTGGTGGAAAAGTTCACCCAGTAGCTGGATTCCTTGCTCGTGCGTTAATGACGGTTCGAAATGTGAATGGAACATACTCGATCACAGACGGAACATTGCTTCCAGGATACAACCAACGTGCAGGAGTTCTCGGATTCGATCCAGGAAACAAGGCTGGGATCGGTGGATTCGTATTCGGTCAGCAACAATTCAACGTGTGGGGACAAGAAACGGGGTACAACATCGCATCACGATTAGCATCCAATAACTTAAACGATACGTATATCGTTCACAATGCGAACTTGAATCAGCAATACACGATTACACACAACGAAAACATCAACCTTCGAGCGACCTTAGAACCATTCAAGGATGTGTCGATCGAGTTGACAGCAAATCGAGTGTACAGCAGAAACTCTAGTGAGTTCTATCGCTTCAATGATTCAACATCAGCGTTTGAGAGCCAAAGTAAAGTGGAAATCGCCACGTTGACGTACTCAAATGTATCGATCGGGTCTGCGTTTGCCATGCTCGGAAAAGAGTACCAGTCGTCGGTGTTCCAGAACTTGTTGGACAACCGTCAGGCGGTGTCAGAATTACTCGGTCAAGAGAACGGAAATTCTAACTTGTTGACTTCTGGATACTACGACGGTTACAGTAGAACACAACAAGAAGTAGTACTTGGAGCCTTCTTAACATCGTATACAAACCGTGGAATCAACGAGAAGAACATCAACCCAGTAAGAAACTTGCCATTACCAAACTGGTCGATTAACTACAACGGATTGAAGAACTTTAAGTTCATGAAAGATGTGTTGAAGAACTTCGTTATGCGTCATGGATACAGTTCTTCGGTAAGTGTATCAGGAATTCAAACAAACCTGAATGCAGAATTCGATGCGAATGGAGATGCAACGGCACGTGACTTGAATAGCAACTTTATTGCTCAGAATCAGATTCAAAATGTGACGGTAACAGAGCGTTTCTCTCCATTGATTGGACTAGATGCTACATGGAACATCAAAGACCAAGGATTGATTACGAAATTTGAGTTCAAAAAGGATCGTAGCGCAGCACTTTCATTGAACAACAATCAGGTAACGGAAATTCTCGGTAGCGAGTGGGTTATTGGAACAGGGTATAAGTTCTCGAAAGTGAAACTTCCAATCGAGAAAGTACCAGCGAGTCCGGTGAATGTTCGTGTGGATATTTCCTTCCGTGATAACTTAACGGTAATTCGCAATATCGACGAGAACAGCAACCAGGCAACGGCAGGACAGCGTGTGATTTCAATCAAGTCGTCTGCAGATTACAATTTGTCGAAATACCTCGTGGTTCAGTTCTACTATGATCATACATTGAACACACCGAAAATCGCTACGTCTTACCCTACGGGTAACATGAGTACAGGTCTTCGTCTTCGATTTAACTTAGCAGGAGTTCAATAATGAGTTGTACTATTCGACCAGCAGTTCGCGGTGATGAGTTTGTTTTGATCGATCTCATCAAGGGCTTGGCGAAATATGAGAAAGAGCCATTGGAGGCCGTAGAAAATACTCCCGAGAAATTGGGAGCAGATCTATTCGATTCCAAGTTGTGCGAAGCGATTATCGCAGAAAAAGATGGGGAAGTAATCGGCTTTTCGATTTACTATACTTCATACTCGACGTGGAAAGGACCTTGTATGTACCTAGAGGACTTGTATGTGATTCCTGAAGCACGCGGAACAGGTGCGGGCGGAAAACTGTTCGATCGAATTGTGGAAATTGCACGAGAACGAAACTATGCGCGAATGGACTGGCAAGTGTTGGACTGGAACACTCCAGCGATCGAGTTCTACAAAAAACGGGGAGCTACCATCGATGAAGAGTGGTTCAATGGTCGACTGTTCTTTTGATAATTCTCGCACGACCTTCTGTCAAACACGTATCATTTTTCAAGTAAGATCCTGTATCCATTCTACCTAGAAATCAGAATGAAAATACTAACTTAGGAACGGATATTGAATTATCGAACCTAAGCAAAGGGTTTTACTACTGCAACTTAGACGAAAACCCGTCTGCAAGAAAATTGAAAAAATGAACTACATGAATCGTTTGAAGACATCCGCGCTTCTCACTTTTGTTTTGCTGATATCGGGAGCATCTTTCGCTCAAGATACCATTGTACAAGCAACGATATTAGACTCCGCTCAAATTCAAGCTGATAAACTTTACAACAGCGGAATCAGCTTCTATCAAAAGAAAGAATACAAATCGGCTATTGATGAATTCTCAAAATCGCTGGAATTGCGAGAAGATTTTGAACCCGCTTACTTCAATCGTGCGGTGTGTAAATATGAAAATGGAGATTTATCAGGTGCCATTACCGACTTCGACAAGGCGATTTCTTTGGACGAAGCAAATCCCGAATCGTGGTACCTCCGCGGACAAGCCAAGTATAAATCGGGAGATTCACAGGCGGCAACATCCGATTTCGATCAAGCAACGAACTTGAAACCCGATCATGCACAAGCGTATTATTACAAAGGCGTAATCAAATTTGAAGCACAAGATTATCCAGGAGCCATTGATGATTTCACTAAAGCAACCAATGCTGATAAACGACATGCATATGCCTACAACGATCGCGGTAGTGCAAAACGACAACTCGGAGATATCGACGGTGCTATTATCGATTACAAAAAGGCACTCATGATTGACAACAATATGGCGTTTACGCACAACAACCTGGGAAGTGCCCAACGCAAAAAGGGAGATCTTAAAAACGCAATTGTGTCGTATTCAAAAGCCATTTCCTTGGATAGCGATTACTACATCGCCTACAACAATAGAGGAAGTGCCTACTTCGACGCAGGAGACTTCGATGAAGCAATTGATGACTTTTCAAAAGCAATTGAGTTGAAGCCAGACTATGCCTTCGCGTACAATAACAGAGCGGGAGCGAAATTCAAGAAAGAAGATTACAAAGGATGTATTGCCGATTGCGACAAAGCGATTGAACTCGACAAGAACTATGCGTATGCATATCAAAACAGAGGAAGTGCAAAAGAATTGATGCGCGACGAGGCTGGAGCTTGCGCCGATTGGAAGAAAGCTGTTGAGCTTGGAGCAGAAGGTGCTCAATCATTCGTAGGAATTTGTAAGTAATCATTAGAGAAAGAAAATGATGATCAAAACATACACATTAATCGCAGGTTTGTTGCTCACGACATTTGCAACGCTTGCACAAGGAGTTGAATTTGATAAGAATAACTTCAAAGACGACAAGGAAGGACTCAAAGAAGCAAAGAGCAACATCAAAGAAGGAGATAAGATTTATGAACAAGGCGCAGTCTTTTTCAACGAAGCGATTCCTTACTACGAAAAAGCGAATGCCTTCAATCCTGAAAATGCTTTGCTGAATTATAAATTAGGAGAATGCTACTTGTACTCCGTGGATAAATCCAAAGCGAAAAAGTACTTGTTAAAAGCCTATGAGCTGCAACCGAATATTGATCCCTTGCTCAATTTTTATTTAGGGCGAGCGTATCATCTCGAAAATGAATTTGATCGCGCCATAGATTTTTATACGAAGTATAAAGCATCCATTCAAGATATGTGGGAGCACGAAGATGTTGATTTGAAAATCAAACAATGTCAGAATGGAAAAAAGATTGTAGCGAATCCAATTCGTGTATTTATCGACAACTTGGGGCCTAACGTCAATACGAAGTATCAAGAATACGGAGCCGTAATTTCTGCAGATGAATCGGTGATTATTTACACATCACGTCGTGAAGGATCAACAGGGGGGAAAATTGACCCTGTGTTGAATGAACCATTTGAGGATCTTTATATTTCTACCAAGAATGAGGATGGAACATGGTCTCCTGCTCAAAACATGGGAGAAAACGTGAACACCAACGATCACGACGCCGTTTCGGGAATTTCAGCCGACGGACAGAAGATCATTTTGTATCGAGGAAGTTCGGGAATGGGAGATTTGTTCGAATGTGTCTTGGAAGGATCTGAATGGAGCAAGCCTCAAGACTTCGGGAAAAACATTAACACCAAAAACTATCAAGAGCCGTCTGCCTGTTATTCGCCAGATGGAAATATTCTGTATTTCGTATCGGAACGCCCTGGAGGAATTGGTGGGCATGACATTTACCTATCACGCCTCGATGAAAAAGGGAAGTGGGGAGAAGCTGAAAACTTGGGACCAACGATCAACACGAAGTATAAGGAAGATGGAATTTACATGCACCCAGATGGAAAAACATTGTATTTCGGTTCAGAAGGTCACTCCTCGATGGGAGGAATGGACATTTTTAAATCGGTGTACGATGCTCAAACAAAGACATGGAGTACACCTGTCAATTTAGGGTATCCCGTAAACACAGCGGATGAAGATGCCTTCTTCGTGATTTCTGCGAGCGGAAGACACGGATACTACATGTCAACAGCGCATGAAGACAACGAAGGATTGCGTGATTTGTACATGATTACTTTCCTCGGACCTGAAAAGCAAATGGTATTGAACAATGAAGACAATTTGCTCGCAAGTGCGGCTGCACCAGTGAAGGATATCGTGATTGCTCCGCAAGTAGAGGTGAAGGAAGCACAATTGACATTGTTGAAAGGAGTGATTTCGGATTATTTGACGAAAGATCTACTCGAAGCGCAAATTGAAATCGTAGACAATGGAGCCAACGAAGTGATTGCAACATTTACGTCGAACAGTAAAACGGGAAAATACCTCGTTTCATTGCCTGCGGGTAAAAACTACGGAATTGCCGTGAAGAAAGACGGTTACCTCTTCCACTCGGAAAACTTTGACATTCCAAATACGGCTGCGTTCCAAGAAGTGGAAAAGGATGTAGAATTGAAGAAACTCTCGGTTGGGTCAAAAATTGTCCTTCGCAACATCTTCTTCGACTTGGATAAAGCAACATTGCGACCAGAATCTACTGCCGAGTTGAACCGTTTGATTGCGTTGATGAACGAAGTTCCTTCACTTAAAATTGAGTTGGGTGGACACACTGATTCCAGAGGTTCTGATTCTTACAACATGAAGCTGTCGGAGCAACGTGCAGCTGCTGTAGTTGATTACTTAACGAAAGCCGGCATCTCAGCCGATAGATTGAAATCGGCGGGTTACGGTGAAACGCAGTTGGTGAATGATTGTGGAAATGGCGTGAAATGTTCGGATGCACAGCACCAAGAAAACCGTCGTACGGAGTTCAAGGTCTTGGATGTTTAATGGATGAATTCTTCTGGGTGTTTTAGGAAACTTCGCAAGGGTTCGTAAGGAATGACAATGCGATATGATCCATAATCGCCTGGAAAAAACACAATACCATCAACGGTTAAAACAAAGTCGTTTTTCGCTTTCATCAGTAGGTCATTCAAATTGACACAGCTAATGCCATACGTTTGTCGCTCATTGATGAAGTCAGTAATGAGGCTGTCGAGATGCGGTGTATATTGAGCTGAATTGAACAAGGCATCTAAGTTGATTTTCTGGAGTTGTCCGTTGAACCATCCGTAATTGTAATACTGAGTGCTTTCTCGCCTTTTGTAATCACGAATGCCCCACTTTTGACTACTTGAGTAGAGTCTACAGGCATAATACGACTTACTCATGAAAGAAGGAGACTCATACTTTTTTCGATCGGTATCGTTGAGCGTGTGAATGTATTTCGGATCGCTATAATGCTCAATTCCTAGCGGCATCACGTCGTTATTCGTTGTTTCAAAACGGGAACCTTCCAGAATGATGCGATTATTGATGTTTCTCGCCTCTTCTTCATTCGTTTTCGACACAATCGGAAATTGATTCACCTGTTCTTTTTTCGTATCGTACAGCAACTTCGCCAAATCGTATGTTGAAAGCAAGGTCTGTTCATCTGTCGGTGCGATAAGCTCTTCGTTATTCTGATCAATTACACCAATGAGTCGATCCTGAAATACCAACCGTCCTTTCGGATAAAACCGCGTTGAGATGCTTGTGTATGCTTCTGAGGCCATCGTATGGTTGGATCTCGAAATAATCCATTGATTGTTTTTCCGAAGGAAAAGAGCCTGCTTAAAGTAGGAGATGTAATCGTATTCAGCAGGGATCAGCAATTCGAGGGAGGACGATATCACGCCCATTTTCCCATTGATGCGAACCACATTTGTTGATCCCATTTTGGAAATAGCATGATCGAGCGTCAGATCCGAAACCAGATTTCCATTTCCAGTGTACAATTGCCAGTTCGAATTCGTCTTGATCCGTCGGATACTGTACTTGGCTTTTTGTTGAATTCCCTTGATAGGAACGATTCCCTGCACAAGAAGAGGAATATTCCATTGAGCCGTTTGCGCGTTGAATATCCCTTGTCGTCCATCTCGTAGAGTGCAATGAAATCGATAATCTCCAATGAATTGACATTTATCCACGAGGTCTAGGTGCAACAGAACACCACCATCGAGTGATAGGATTGTGACTTCATCGGCTTTCTCGGCAAGAAAACACTGACCGATTTTTCGCACACTTGTGCCTTCTGGTGATACAATGGAACCCGATCGGTCGATCAAGGCATCAAATTGGAAATGAAGCTTGTTTTTGAATTCGTAACGCGTGGAGTCCGTCGGTAGAAACTTCCCGTCAACCAACTCGAGCAATTGTTGATTGCGAAAGGCAAAAAGCGGATAGTAGTTTACACCCGTTTTGGAGAATTGAGTGGACCAATCTGAATTCAATGCGTTGTATTGAAAAGCACGTGAGCAACTATCTAGAACGACGTCGTAATTCGCATTGAGAATCGAGGTGTACGTTCCACTTTTCGCAGCGTAGTAGCCTTCACAGAGCGGATAAATTTGGTTGAAGTTCAAGGAGCGAATGAGTTCACCGTTCATTGTATAGTACGCAAGAGATGTGTCATTGGACAGTTCGAAGTAATCGGGTGTTTTTAGATAGCGTAAACGTTTATGAGGAAGTTCCTTGAGTACGACGCGTGCCTTCGTATAGATTTGTGGAATTACTTCGTCTCCACGGGCATTGAAACCTCCTAAGAGACCTGCTTGATTTTCCAGAATCTGAATCGATAAATCAAAAGGGACTTCTTCCTCTTCGAGTTCTTCCATGACCATAGAAAACTCTTGGTCTAAGCTGTTTACTTTTTCTAGTTGCGAATTGTAAATGGTTATTTTTCCGTTGGATGATGTCCAGCAAAACGATTCGTCACCCAAGTTCAAGCGCATCAACCATCCAGATTCTTCGGAAGTATAACGTCCGCTTCCATAATGAAACAACAAACTGTTGTGCTCAACAGGCCGTTTTGAGTTGGCCCAAACCATCACGATGCTATCGTTTGTACTCAGCGTTTCTTCTTCGGGATACCAGTCCTTTTTCCCTTTTCCGATCGAATTTCCGTTGGAGTCAATCACTGTCCAGTTTCCGTTTTTATGCACACCAATTGCCTTTCCTCCAAACGGTCTGATTTGATGAAAACTTTCGGAATGCTCTCCCGTCGAGAGGTTCCAAAATATATACTTTTTCTCGGCGTAGGACAAAGCGGTTGGGAGTTGACTTCGTTGATCGTAGCGTTCTATTTCTGTAAGATTGATCCATTCGTATTCGAGAGGAATAATCTGTTTTCCACCAATTCCGTAAAGTCCAGTTAAGTCATTTTTTGCGACTTCTATATACAGTTGATCCTCTTTGAAGTAGTTGCCAGTTCCCTTCACCCATACACGTTCAAATTCGAAAGGAAGAATGGGAGTAAAATCTTCTTTGAGAAGACCGAAAAGGCCATTTTGTTGAGCGGTATAAAACGAGTTAAAAAGTATCGTGTCCGTGGTGTAATCTCGGATTTGGCGATAGGAAATCTCTTCGTACTTAAAAGGGACAAAGGGGTTGAGAGAGCTATCCAAGAGGGCAACTTTTCCAAAGGAATCATATACTTTTAACCATTTTTCGTAGGGCTGAATGTTGGTGTAAACGCTCGGCAGTAGCGCTTTTCCTTCTAAATCGATTAGTCCGTATCGCCCTTGTTTGACTTTGATTAACCAATTGGAAGGGAGGTAGCGGTTGGAGTGTTCATAACATGGGTGAATGGTATCGTATTCGGGCTTCAATAGGTATTCTCCTTTTTCATTCAGAACGCCATATCTTCCTGCTTCTTCTACAATCCAACAATAGCCAAGGACATTGTTTGGGTGGGATCGAACAACATGGACATGGGTGAATTTTGCTTCGTGAATGGTATCGCCTTTTTTATTCCGAAAGCCCGTGTAGCATTGTCGATAATCTTCAAATGGATAAATCTGGTCGACTTGAGAAAAAGCCTCAAACGATAAAATCTGGGCACAGATACTGGCAAAAAGTAGGATTGTTTTCATAAAGCACTACCATAACAATGCTTGTTGTTTTTGTTACAGGAGGAAGTTGTTGAGAATGTATTAATTTCATCGAGTGGACTTAAATAAAACAACGATAGAATGAAAGGTGTTTGGTGGGTGTTCCTTGTAGGTGTGTTGGTGGCGTGTGAGTCAGGAAAAATGGACAAAGTCAAGGTAGCGCCAAAAATGGATTCAGAGATCGTTGAAACCATTGATACGATTACTTATTTTCAGTTCACACCCGACTCATCTACGTATCGTTCGAATCCTAAAATAATGGTGGATTACGCCTATCAGTTGGATACCTTAACGTTTGTTGGGGGTTATGATCCAATCATTGATTGTGGACAGTTCATAACCGACGATACGATCAACGGTTGGGGCGATCGCCTGTATGTCTTGAACGCGAAAGAAGAAATGATTTTCAAGGGTAAAGGAGTTGGCGATTACTATCTGTTTGAGCCGCATTTTTACAAGAATCACACGAATGATAAGATCGTTATCGTCTGCCAATTGGGCTTTGAGTATTTGGCTGGTGGCGAAGTATTTCTGTTAGAAAACGGCGAGATGGGCTATCTTGGAAACTTGGACGTGAGTGGAATGGACATGGAAACAGGAGTGATCGACATCCTACAAATTGCGGAAATGGAAGATGAATTGATATTTACGTTTCAATCGGATTCTGTGTTGTTGAATCCAGCAACGGGTGATCCTGAGTTTGTGTCTAGCAAAGGGTTGAATTATCGTTACCAGAATGGACGGTTCAAGTTGAATCGATGAACGATCAACCGTATCGTTTTGTGGTCTACTCTTTTGAAGATGTTTGCATTAAGGCAAAAGTACGTGCGGCTGAAGAAGCTTTTGGTTTCCGAATTTCTGGAAATGAATTGTGTATATTTGAGTGAGAAGCCCAGCCGTTGAATGTTGTTTGTAAGCGTTTATTGTCGGTTTTGTGAGGCTTATATACAAGTTATAGAGCATGAAAAGTAATGTACAGTGAAGTTGAAAAAATATTGCGCCGTTTGAATGATCCAAATCTACCAGAGTTGTATGATTTTGAAGACACACCGTTCGCACATGAGTTCCAAAAGATTTTTGATTTTTACTCGACAACTCTCAAAGGTTTTTCCGATTATGGAATCGATCCTGCAATAATTTACTTTAATATCCGTCGCTCAGTAAACGCTTTTGCCTGTAAAAGAGACGGTGTATTTATTGTTTCATTTAATTGCGGAACTATTGTTCACTTGATAAAGGCTTTCGAACAAACTTTGTTCGATTCAAAACAACCGCAGTTCGATTCTATTTTGGACGTTAGTCCAAACAAGCTTATGTATCAGTTGTGTTTGCACTTCACTCTTTATCATGAAATGGCTCACCTGATTCAAGATTCTAGATACTTATCAAATGGGTTAAAAGAGTTGAATAAATCAGAACATAAATTTGATAAAGAAAGACATCTTCTTGAACTGGATGCAGATCAATTCAGTTCACTTTGCATCGCAACCCATATTTGTCAATATTTAGATAGAATCGACAGCCCCAGAATCAACTTTCAATTAACAGAATATGTTATCACGATAGCTGTAGCTGCAATGATGGTATATGTGTTATCATTCAATTCTGTCGATCATAAATTATATTACCAAAGGTATTATCACCCCCACCCATCAATACGCTTATCCAGTATTTCACAAACGGTCATCGACTATACTTATCAAGATCGAAATGGACGCTCAAGTTCGAGCAAAGAAAGATCAAATATCTTAGTCAAAGCTGCGAATATTGTTCAAAACAGTACGAAATCTGATAATGTCCTAAACTATGTAAAAACGCTAGTTGAGAATTATGATGGCATTAAAGAGTACTTAGATAGTTTTACATTGATCAACAACAAGGAAACTCGCTTGGCTACTGATAAATGGAATGAGATGGCTCAGAAATAAGCTCTATAACACGGGCTACAAACAATGCGGGTTACTCGCTTCGAA
>JABXHO010000159.1 GCA_013373595.1 Flavobacteriales bacterium
CACCATTCGTGGGCATGTTCTTTGAACCATTTATCTTGAACGCGAAGTGTTTGTTCGATGACGTCGCGAACACAGTATTTTCCTCCATCGTAAGGCGATTGATAATCTGAAATAGCTTTGATTTCAACTGCAGCATCCTGAGGACACGTGCTTACGCCAACTCGCTCGAGTATTTCGTAATCGGGAATATCATCTCCCATATAAAGCACTTCTTCGTCTTCAAAGCCATACTTTTCCTTCAATTCTTTGTATACCGAAAGTTTATTTTTTGATCTCAATCGTACTTCATCAATACCAAGACTTAAAAGTCGTTGAGCAACAAGTTCCGAGGCTCCTCCAGTAATAATCAAAATCCGAAAGCCACTTTTCGCGGCGTACTGCATCGCGTAGGCATCACGAGAGTTGAGAGAGCGCACGAAATCCTCCTTCATTAGGAAGATCTCACCATTTGTGAGAACACCATCTACATCGAAAATGAAGGTGGTAATTTTCGGGAGTTTTTCTTTGTAACTAATCATTAAAATAGGTTTGATGAATGCTTTTAGAAAACAATCGGTAGAGTTCTTTTTGTATCGGATCGTTCAATGCACGTAACTGCTCTTCGATGACGCTTTGGTCATTTCTTCTGGCTGGACCTGTTTGTGCATCGAACGGATCTTGTGTTTCGAGCTTGTGCGCAGTTTCTTTTAGCAAGGGTTTGAGGTGATCAAAATCCAGTTCGTGCTTCTCAAGGTATGTTTTCGATATATGTGCCAAATGATTGGTGAAATTATTGATGAAAACCGCAGCAAGGTGAAGTTTTTTTCGTTCTTCAGAGCTCGCATAGCTTACCTTTCGACTGATCTTCCATGCCAAATCAAATAGTTCCGAGGCAAATTCATTATCGCGTGCTTCAATAAAAAACGGCACTTCGAAAATGTTTACTTCCTTTCCTTTTGTGAAGGTTTGAAGCGGGTAAAATACACCTAGTTTCTGTCGTTCTGGAAGCTGAGGTAATTCTACTGAACCTGAGGTATATGCGACGGGACACATTGCTGGAATATGCGTGAGTACCTCACGAATGGAATCATCAGGTACACAGACAATCACCAATTGGTTTTTTGGCAATTCTTCACTGTTCTTGAGCCAAATTGATTGGGTTAAAATCGATTCCGAAGGTTTTGATCTTGATACAACGTGCGTTACTGAAATCCCTTCTTGCAAAAATGCAGCGTAGAGATGAGAGCCTACGTTTCCAAGACCAACGATTGAGATTTTTTCTGATGTCCCTTTCACATGTCAAATATCATGAATTGTAACCAAAGAATGAAGATTCCATGAGGTTAATTCAAAAAAATGAGATGGGATTAGACTTGTGCGCTTCTTTTGTTTAGAAGGTATAGGGAATCGGCGAATGAATTCTTATCTGCTGATCCAAAGACGGACTGGCTTCTGTAAAGAGCCAATCGATTGTGAACGAATCAATCCATTCGATGTAATAGACTGTAATCGTCGATTGGTCGTCGCTATATTCGAGGCGAAAGATTCCATCTTTGGTAAGGCAGCGATTCTCTATGAGGTTGAAATCATCCTCACTGAATAAAGCGCCTTGCGGGCGACTAACTTCTCGGGAAAATGCTTGAAAATTATTGGTGGTATGTTGGAAGAGTGCGTCTTCGTACTTAGCTTCCCATGATTGAGCGTAAGACTGAAAAGACACGAACAAAATTATGGCGGCAATGAACTTTTTCATAATTATTGTTTAATGAGTTTAATTGTTTGGTCAGAGTTATTGTCTTGGTAACGCACGAAGTAAAGCCCTGTTTCAAACTGACTGAGGTCGAATTGATGTTTTTCAATCCCTGTTGTATAGACTGATTTCTGTTCGAGAATTGTACCGTTCATATCGCTAATGGTTAACGTACCATTACTTCCTTTTGAACCATTTACTTCAGCAATTACCTTTCCACTTGTTGGGTTTGGGTAAGCAGTAATTAAGCCTACGTGATTGGTGGATCGATCTAATGCGATCATTTCACTTTTTTCTCGCTGTCCATCAAAATCAAC
Source organism: Flavobacteriales bacterium (assembly GCA_013373595.1). Taxonomy (GTDB): domain Bacteria; phylum Bacteroidota; class Bacteroidia; order Flavobacteriales_D; family Crocinitomicaceae; genus UBA4466. Next base: position 2,047 of record JABXHO010000159.1, read on the forward strand.
TTGCTCTAATTGATAATAGACAAGTCCAGTGCGAATGTCTTCATCGTTAAATTGATAGTAATTCGTTTCCTGTGAAGTGCCTGCTCCATGCACCGCCCCGATGGACTCAAAGTGAATGCCATCATACGATCGGAGAATAGAGAAATAGTCATTATTGATTTCCGAGTCCGTTTCCCAACGAATGGCATTTCGATCATTCAGTGTGAGTGCGTAAAAATTGGTTAATTCTATGGGAAGCGTAACAGGAAGCCAGTTGGCAATTGTGAAGTCACATGCATCACCTGAGAATCCATCCACCATGAGAACATACGTATTTCCAATGGTGAGAGGTGTTGCTGTTACTGTGCCTATTGCTGTTGTTGCGGGGCTGTAACAGTTTGAAACGAGATTTAAGACATCGCAACAACCATCAACATCGGGTAAAACTTCGTAAACGGCAGCCTGAACACCGAAGCTTGAAACGCAATTGTTGATCGCAATGAAATCAAATGTTTCAGTGGTGTTGAGGGCTGTAAACTGGTACCATGAGTTATTCTCAATACTACCGCAGAAAGTTGCAGAAAGGTTGCCGGGTGAATCATCTGTGAAGACAGCAGATGTTGTGGATGTGAAGTTTCCAGGGCCTTGCGTTAGCTGTGCAGGGCTTTCACAAAAGTCATTGGTGAGTGCCGTTCCACAAGTTCCTAATTCTTGAACGCAAATACCGAAGCTTCCATTGTTATTGTTTCCAACTTCCCATATTCGTATGAAAATTTGGGTGCCTGGCGCTAGAGAACTAAGGGGTATCGAGGGCATGGCTCCGTTTGGGCTGTCATCATCATCACATTCTACAAGTGTTAGCGATCCACATGTTCCTGTGTAGACGGCCATTCCTCCATCCAGCATAACACCAATTTGAGTGTCAATTAAAATGTTTCCAGTGGCTGGAATTGTTGTTGTGAACCAAACATCTCCACCTAAATATCCACCGCAACCGGGAGGAGTTACCCCTGGTGCAGCCGTCGCAAATTCGTTTGTGAAGGTGGTGTAGTTACAGCTTTCCGTTGGAGTCAAATTGATAGCGTCGCAAGGAAGATTGTTTGGTGGTGGCGGGAGTGGTGTAACATTCGACCATAAGCCGTCATTACAAGAGAAGTCTGCAGTACATCCAGGCATAATGAAGCAGGCGGAAAAGTACGTTCCGCTGTAGGTTGCTGTGAAGGATACAGTTCCTGTGCCTGAAGCTACTGGTGTAAAGGTGTTGTCGTATACAACAGTAAAGGTTCCACTACCTCCTGAATATTGAACAGTGTAATCGTTACCTGATGTAACATTCTCCACTGTTGTGTATTCATCAGGGTAACTACAGAAGGCCACGAAGGTGCTGTTCCCCGGAGAGGGAGCCTGCGCAAAGGGTGGACCAAATGGATCTCCAAAAGCAGGGAATGGGCACTGTGCGTGACTTACCGATGCAGTCAAGAAAGTGAATAATAGGAGTAGAGAGTGAATGTGTCTAGTGTGTATTCTTATTATCATATTACCATCTATTGATGAGGGCAAGATAAAGATACAACAATATTAGACGAACGAGTTAAATGTTACGACGAATGAATATATCCTTTCGACAAGTGAACGTACATATCAGATGAGTTAACAAAAATGAACCAGCTTTGTGATTATAACACGCCTATTAATTACATAAACAGGAGGTTACATAATTAGTACTATAATCACAAAAATGACTACTTACCGTGACACTGCTTGTATTTCTTTCCGCTTCCACAAGGGCATGGCTCATTTCGCCCTACCTTCTTTTCTGCTACTACGGGCTGTTGCTTAGGAGCCGACGCACGCGCTGAGTTTTTCAATGCTTCGTCGTATCCGCTACGTCCAGCTGGAGGCTCTTGATTACCTGATTGAGACGATTCTTGAGCTTTGGCGTAGTTGTTCTGCGTTTGCTCTTCTTGATTCGTAGTTTGAACATCATCCATAGTTGGGATGTCCATGCGCATCAATAAATCGATTGTTTCGTTATTCAATCTATCGAGCATACGTTTGAAGAGTTCGAACGATTCTAGCTTGTAAACAAGAAGTGGATCTTTTTGCTCATACTGTGCGTTACTTACAGCAGAACGAAGGTCGTCCATTTCTCTTAGGTGCTCTTTCCATTCGTTGTCAATCATTCCAAGAATGATATTCTTTTCGAATGCTTTTGAAATCGCTTTTCCTTCACTTTTATATGCTTCTTCAATATCTACAAGTAGTCGCATTTCACGCTTACCATCTGATAATGGGAATGCCATGTTTTTGTATTGGTCAGCCATATTTTCATGGACATGAACAATTTGTGGCATAGCACGCGATGCGATTTTCTCGTTTTTACGCTCGTATTGGTCAACAATCGATTGGTATACCTTATCGATTAACTGATTTTCTGCGATAGATTCAAATTCTGTTTCGTTTACTGGAGATTGAATTCCTGCGTGGCGCAACAATCCCATTTCGAATTCAGAGAAATCTTTTCTGTCTGCACCAATCACTGAGGCAGCAGCTACATCGTAGAACATGTTATCGATGTCGATATCCAAACGCTCTCCGAACAAGGCATTTTTACGCTTCTTGTAAATCGCTTTACGTTGTGCGTTCATTACATCATCATACTCAAGCAAACGCTTACGAACACCGAAGTTGTTTTCCTCTACTTTCTTCTGAGCACGCTCGATGGATTTGGAAACCATTCCGTGTGTAATTACCTCTCCTTCTTTCAATCCCATGCGGTCCATGAGTTTGGCGATACGCTCTGATCCGAACTTACGCATCAAATCGTCTTCCAATGAAACGAAGAATTGAGATGATCCTGGATCTCCTTGACGACCTGAACGACCACGTAACTGACGATCGACACGACGTGAATCGTGACGCTCTGTACCCAAGATAGCAAGTCCACCTGCTTCTTTAACACCTTCACCAAGTTTGATATCGGTACCACGACCGGCCATGTTGGTTGCGATAGTAACAGCACCTGCTTTTCCGGCTTCGGCAACAATCTCTGCCTCGCGTTGGTGATACTTCGCGTTCAATACTTCGTGCTTAATGCCTTTCATTTTCAGCATTCGACTGAGTAATTCCGAAATTTCTACAGTTGTTGTACCAACAAGTACTGGGCGTTTTTGTCCGACTAATCGCTCGATTTCGTCAATTGTCGCGTTGAATTTCTCACGCGCTGTTTTGAAAACGAGGTCGTTTTTATCTTTTCGTTGGATTGGGCGGTTCGTTGGAATCACAACAACGTCTAATTCGTAGATGTCCCAGAACTCTTTCGCTTCCGTTTCCGCTGTTCCCGTCATCCCAGAAAGTTTATGGTACATACGGAAGTAATTCTGAAGTGTAATGGAAGCATACGTTTGTGTTGCCGCTTCTACCTTTACATCTTCTTTCGCTTCAATTGCTTGGTGAAGTCCGTCTGAATAACGACGTCCTTCCATAATACGTCCAGTTTGCTCATCAACGATTTTGATTTTACCGTCCATGATTACGTATTCCACTTCTTTTTCGAAAAGTGTGTACGCTTTTAACAACTGGTTTACCGAGTGGATACGCTCTGATTTGATACTGTAGTCACGAATCAACTCATCCTTTTTCTCCAAGAAGGCATCTTTTTCCAACCCTTCTTTTTCCAAGCTTGCAATCGATGCTCCAATGTCTGGCATGATAAAGAACTCACGTCCATCATTTCCAGAAATTAAGTCAATTCCTTTATCTGTTAATTCAATCGTGTTTTGCTTTTCTTCAATCACAAAGAACAACTCACGATCAATTTGCTTCATTTTTTTACCTTGCTCTTGCATGTAGAAGTTCTCTGTCTTTTGCAAGTGCGCCTTAATTCCTGGCTCGGATAGGTATTTAATTAACGCTTTGTTTTTTGGAAGTCCGCGGTGAGCACGTAGCAAGGCAATTCCACCTTCTTCGAGCATTTTCTTTGGATCTTGTCCGTCAGGAACCTCTCCATTAATTACTTTCAATAAGCGTTTTGCTTCGGCGAGACATTGAACTACGTATTTCTTTTGTGCTTCCACAATCGTTTCAATACGAGGTTTCAAAGCAGCGAATTCATGTTGGTCACCTTTTGGCGTTGGCCCAGAGATGATCAATGGAGTACGCGCGTCATCAATCAATACAGAATCGACCTCATCAATAATCGCGTAGTGATGTTTTTGCTGAACAAGGTCGTCTGGACTTCCTGCCATATTGTCACGGAGGTAATCGAAACCAAATTCATTGTTCGTACCAAAAACGATATCCGACTTGTATGCTTTTCTTCGTTCTTCAGAGTTAGGTCTGTGTTTATCGATACAATCTACACTCAATCCGTGGAATTGGTACAATGGTCCCATCCACTCCGAGTCACGTTTTGCCAAGTAGTTGTTCACTGTTACCACGTGAACTCCCTTTCCAGATAATGCATTCAAGTAAACAGGAAGAGTTGCCACAAGAGTTTTTCCTTCCCCTGTTTGCATCTCAGCGATGTTTCCTTTGTGCAGTACCGCACCTCCCATCAATTGAACATCGTAGTGTACCATGTTCCATGCGACTTCAGCTCCTGCTGCTGTCCATGAGTTGTGCCAAATTGCTTTATCTCCTTCGAAAGAAATTCCATCTTTTACCGCAGCGATGTCTCTATCGAAATCTTGTGCAGTAACTTCTAGTTTTCCGTTTTCGGCCCATCTTCTAGCTGTTTCTTTTACAACTGCGAAGGCTTCGTTCATGATCGACTCGAGAATTTCCTCGATACGTTCGTCGATTTTCTTAGAGAGATCATCAATCTTTTCGAACAGTGCTTCTTTATCGTGGATAGGTGTTGCGGGATCATTCGCAGTAGCTTTCAATTCTGCCATCTCTTTTTCGAGATCTTCAGTTCCTTCTTTGACCAAACCTTGGAAATAGCTTGTTTTTGCACGCAACTCATCATCAGAAAGCTGCTTTATTTCTGCAAACTTCGCATTTGTTTCATCAATAGTAGGTTGGTATTGTTTTCTATCCTTGGAAGATTTATCGCCGAAAAGTTTCTTAAGTATATTCAAAGTCGTATGTTTTTTCGTTAAAAACGGGGTTGTAAAAATAAGTAATTTCCATTAGTCAATCATTGCTTAATGGAATCAATCTAAGTGAAAACTGCTTCTTCACAAATTGTTCCAGTTTTGTATTGTCTGACAAATTGGCTAGATCAAGCGAAATTTGATCTGCTTTCCATGCATTTCCGTCAGCGTAGCGTCAAAATTGATCACTTTTCAATTCTTAATAAATCCGTTAATAAATATCCAATCGAGAATGGTAATAATCGTAATGGGGGTTGTATTTTTGTCGCATGCATGAGAAGATTTTAATTTTAGATTTCGGTTCACAGTACACTCAGTTGATTGCCAGACGTGTACGCGAGTTGAACATTTATTGTGAGATTCATCCTTGGAACAAATGTCCAGAGTTGAATGATGTGAAAGGCGTTATTTTGTCTGGAAGTCCTTTTTCAGTAAGAGATGAAGCGTCTCCTAAACCTGATTTATCAGCGATAAAAGGAAAGTTGCCACTCTTGGGTGTCTGTTTCGGAGCGCAGTTCATGGCGCACAACTTCGGTGGAGAAGTGCTTCCGTCTACGATTCGTGAATACGGTCGTGCGAACTTGTCTAGTGTTGATTCGGATCATGAGTTGACGAAGGGACTTTCATTAAATTCTCAAGTTTGGATGTCGCACGGAGATACCATCAAGCACATTCCGGATAATTTTAAAATCATCGCAAGTACGAAAGATGTCGCGGTTGCAGGATATCACATTCAAGATGAGCAAACCTACGGGATTCAGTTTCACCCAGAAGTGTACCACTCGACGGAAGGAACGAAATTGCTCAAGAACTTCTTGGTAGATATTTGTGGATGTTCACAAGATTGGACACCAAATGCATTTGTTGAAGAAACAGTTCAATCGTTAAAAGATCAGCTTGGAAACGATAAAGTGATTCTTGGTTTGTCTGGTGGAGTTGACTCTTCGGTCGCAGCTGTATTGCTTCATAAAGCGATCGGTGAAAATCTTCACTGTATTTTTGTAGATAACGGTTTACTTCGTAAAAATGAGTTCGCTCAAGTACTTGATTCATATAAGGACATGGGCTTGAATGTGAAAGGAGTAAATGCCAGTCAACAATTTTACGATGCATTGAAAGGATTAACAGATCCTGAAGCGAAGCGTAAAGCAATCGGAAAGGTCTTTATTGATGTATTCGATAATGAGTCGAAACTAGTTGAAGATGCAAAATGGCTCGGTCAAGGAACCATTTATCCTGATGTAATCGAATCCGTATCAGCAACGGGTGGACCAAGCGCAACGATTAAATCGCATCACAACGTAGGTGGTCTTCCTGATTATATGAAATTGAAAGTGATCGAACCATTACGCCTCTTGTTTAAAGATGAAGTGCG
>JABXHO010000152.1 GCA_013373595.1 Flavobacteriales bacterium
CGCAATCGATACGGTCTCTAAAATTTGGACCTGGGTACTGTTCAAGTTCTAAGAAAGTAACAGAGAGGTGATGAACCTACGCATCGATATCACTCAATGTATCTGCCGCGAACCTCCTAATCCTCTCTGTTTTGGTCCTTTGTTAAATACTCTTTTATTGTATATTTACTTGTAAATGACGTTCTGGGTTCAAACATACGAGCCGAGAACCGTTATGCTCAATAGACAATGATACTCGAGTGCTATAAGCTTTTCAAGAAAATTGAACCTCGTCCAGCTATGTGGACAGGTGAGAACACTTTGAAAAGTATTAACATCTATGCTAATGGATATTATGAGGCTTTACTCGATAATGAAGTTTATTATCAATCACGTACTGACGAACCTTTTTTCGATTGGGTCGCAAAGAAATTAGGATATTATGAATCAACTGCTGGATGGGCAAATATGATTTTAGGTGCAGCAATTGGTTTTGACCCGGAGAACATCAATTGGGAAGAGTTATTTAGTCATGTTGTCACAAAAGAAGAACACAGCAAATCAATTATCATGTTTTATGAACTACTAGACGAATATAAATCTGAATACGAATGAAAATAATTGAGAGCTTTCTTGAAAAAGCATGGGGAGATTCGATAGATAACCCTAGTCTTCAAGATATAAAAACCACTATTTCCGAAACTCAAAAAATGGATTTTGAGCACGGTGCCTTTTGGGTTGGAATATTTGGAGAAAATGGTGAAGAGGAAGTCCTTGAGGTTGACAAAAATCTAGAAATGACTCTTATTTTAGTATCAAATAATCCTGTTGAGCTCAAAAAGACCGCTCCCAGTTGGAGTTCGATCGAAAGAACATATGAAAAATTTCTATCTGGTGATACGGAAGCTATCAAAGATTGGATACGAAATGAATGAGTATAACAGTAAATAAACCCAAGCGCCAAAAGCACTATATTAGTTAGGCGCCAGTGCCTATTTGCGGACCGTTATGTACAATTGTAACCCAACCCAAATAAGAGTTAAATCGTAATTTTGCTATGAAACCTATCATTTATATTATTACCCTATTTAGCCTAATTGTATCTTGTACTAAAGATAAAGCTGTTGAAATAGTAAAAGGAACAATCGTGAATGCGAATACGGGTATTCCAATTCAAGGCGCCTTAATAATAGAGGAAGAAGGAAATGAATACGGAACTACAAAAAAAAACGTACTCTATGAAACGGGAGCTGATGGGAAATATGAGATAAGAGTAAATTCGGAAGATGATCCTGATCCTGCTAATTATAGAACTTATTATGTAGAGTCTGAAAATTTCATACGTGATTTTCTCTGCTATAACCACGATACTCAGCAATACAATAGCGAGTGCAACATAGAATTGTATAAACCCTCTATTTTAAAAACTGTCATCAATAATGTATCACCCTATAATTCAGATGATTATTTTAGATGTTGGATTAATGAATTAAATGAATCGGGAGCGTTGATCTATAGGTGGGAAATCGATAAAAATGGAACTGCTTTTACAGAACTAGCTGGTTTAAATCTTAATGACACGATGACCCGAATATTACTTCCAAATCTGCATTATACTGTATATTATGAGTTCATCAAGAATAATATACATACTGACTCAAGTGTAAATATATTCACAACTTGGAATGACACTGTTGACTTGAATATTAACTATTAAATTGACTCAATACATTCTTACGTTAAGCGACGCTTTGCAGAAAGTGCTAAGCTCGAATAATTTAACTTTCGATGAGAAATTAGAGATCTCTAGAAATCCTGTACATAACACAACCGAGGCTCCATGCGGGCTTTCGCTTAGAGAAATCACTTTCAATTCAACGAATCTATTCGTAACTTCGAAAAACAACTTTATTAAAGAGCCGCACGTTGCCTAGCTCTGACCGTTATGGGTAATGAAGAGCTACACAACCATATTACTTTTTACACTATTTGGCTTCCTGAGTTTTAGCCAAGAAAAAGTTAATGAAGAGTTATTTATTCTTTCCAATTGGAGTATTTATTCCTTTTGAAACGTCTGACACAATCGTTCTATTTCATTGCGGGTCGGCATATTTAAGCAATAGAGTAGAGTGCTCTGGACAGGGTGACTTCGAATGGGAGTGTATGTTTAATGATGATTATGAATTAGAAAGGAATATTCTAGTTGTGCATGGACCTGACTCGCTCCTTTCAGATGAAGGAAACAATGATCTCAGGGATAGGTACATGCATGATGATTTGTTGTTTTGGAAACTAAGAGGGAAAAAACTGACAATTACTGATGACACTTTCATTACAAAATACAAGGTCGGTAAAATCAATAATAAGTTGCTCACCTTGATAAGGTACCCATAACAGCGGCTAAAAATCATACAGCGAGGTTACTTGCAAGGTTCGGGAATTATTTAAGGTAATCTGTATCTTTAAGGTAAAAAGGTTCCGCAAGATGCTGTACGCTTCCTACTGCAGAACCGTTAGCTACCATTAAAACCAAAACGTGCTAATCATTCAGCGATTTGTGTTAGTAAGAAATAATAAGTCAGCATAGTTTTGCAATAAAACAAAATGAGCGAACAGATAATACATTCAAAATCTATTACTGAAATCCGAACGGTGTTTGGTTTGGACAAGCCAACACACCCTTTAATTACCATACTTGATACAGAAAAACTCGCTTATGGAGAAGAAACCGTAGGAATGAGATTTTCTTCTGATTTATACTGTATTGCTCTAAAGGATTCTAACTGTGGAATAGACTACGGTCGAAATTCCTACGACTTTGATGGTGGGGTCTTGATTTTTACTGCACCAAAACAAATAATAACAGTTACCAAACCGCAAGAATTTAATCAAGTAAAAGGTTGGATGCTCTACTTCCATCCCGACCTTATAAGAAACACTGTGCTCGGTTCAAAAATAGATTCATACAACTTTTTCAACTATGAGGTTCATGAAGCATTGCATCTTTCTGAAAATGAGCAAAATACCCTCAATCAAATTGTTCAGTTGATTCAAGAAGAGATCAAAGAGCGAATAGACAATCACAGTCAGCAAGTATTGGTATCAAATATTGAATTATTGCTCAATTACAGCAAACGATTTTACGAAAGGCAATTCAATACACGCACAGCTAGCAATATAGATGTGGTTTCTAAAGTAGAAACATTATTAAAGAGCTATTATGCGAACAATGAACTAATTGAAAAAGGCCAGCCAAGTATTCAATATTTAGCAGACCTTTGCCATTTATCGGCTAGTTATTTGAGCGACCTACTTACCAAAGAAACAGGGCGTTCTGCAAAAGACCATATTAATGATTTTTTAGTAGATAAGGCAAAACACCTATTACTAAGCACAAACGATTCCATAAGCGGGGTAGCTTATTCTTTAGGCTTCAATTATCCACATTATTTTGGCAGGTTGTTCAAACAAAAAACAGGTAAAACACCACAAGAATACAGACAACTTAATTAGAGAACAGGAAGCTAAATAGCTTCCTGTTCTTTTTTCTGCGATTTGTGTTTAAGCTTCCTTTTTTCGTGTTATTCTGCCCATTTTATCAATCGGATATTTGTTTCATCAAATCATTAAATAACAAAGAAGATGAAACATAAAATTTTAGTCACAGGGGCAAGTGGAGCTTTTGGAAGTCTTGCTTGTATTCAATTAGTGGAAAAAGGACATCAAGTTGTGGGGACAATGCGTTCTCTGCAAGGGAAAAATGAAGTTACCGCCAACGAGTTAAAAGCAAAAGGTGTCGCACTCGTTGAAATGGATGTTACCAAAGAAGAAAGCGTTAACTCAGGTGTGAATTCAGCCATAGAGATAATGGGAGGATTAGATACCGTTTTCAACAATGCAGGTATCGGTGCAAATGGAATCCTAGAATGTTTTACTGCTGATGATATTCAAAGAATGTTTGACGTGAATGTTTTCGGAGTTCAACGCCTTATGAGAGCGGTTTTACCACATTTAAGAACGCAAGGGAAAGGAACAATCATTCACACTTCAAGTTGCATTGGCAGAGTCACCACCCCATTTCTCGCATCCTATTCTGCTTCAAAATATGCCTTAGAATCTTTAGTGGAAGGTTATAGAGCAGAACTTTCAGGGTTTGGTATCGAATCTTGTATCATAGAACCGGGTGGATTTCCTACGGGCTTTATGAGTGGAATGATCAAACCAAGCGATACCGAAAGAATGAATCAATATGGTGAAATGGCCATGCTTCCTGAATCTTCTATCCAAGGATATGTCGCTTATGTGGAATCGATCCCAGAACAAAGACCTGAAAGAGTTGCGGAAGCAGTGACGGCTTTAGTTGAAATCCCATTTGGTGAAAAGCCTTTTAGAACGGTAGTCGATTTTTCAGGTTTGAAACAAACAATCGAAAACTACAACAAAGCATTGAACGAAGCGACAAAGACAATCTACGCAGCAAATGGTGTGGATAATCTATTAACCTTAAACAAAGACTAAAATGAGCAAAACAATATTAATAACAGGAGCAAGTAGTGGGATTGGTAAAGCAACAGCCATCCATTTTCAACAACAAGGCTGGAACGTAATCGCAACAATGCGAACACCAGAAAAAGAATCAGAACTGAATAAGTTGGAGAATATACAATTGGAAAGATTGGATGTTCTTGATTTAGAATCCATAGACCAAGCTATTAAAAATGGTATTTCCAGATTTGGAAAAATAGACGCAATTGTTAACAATGCAGGTTATGGAGCTTATGGCCCATTAGAAATATTCCCGAGAGAAAACATCATCAAGCAATTCAATACGAATGTCATCGGTTTGATGGACGTAACAAGAGCTATTATTCCACATTTCAGAGAGAATAAAGATGGCGTTATTGTCAATATATCTTCAATCGGCGGTCAAATGACTTTTGCATTAGGTTCGCTCTATCATGGGACTAAATTTGCGGTTGAAGGTATTTCTGAATCATTGCATTATGAAATGAAAGAAATAGGTGTAAAAGTCAAGATTGTAGAACCAGGAATGATTGCAACAGATTTTGGAGGACGTTCTTTTGATTTTCAAGCAGGAGAAATTACCGATTACCAACCCATTATTGGAGCTTTAATGAAACAATGGCAGAACCCAGAAAACACTTCTTCACCAGCGGGTTTAGTTGCAGACGTAATTTACGCCGCTGTAACTGATAATAGTGAGCAACTACGATATAGAGCTGGTGATGACGCAAATTTCTTGCTAGATAGCAGAAAAAAGATGACAGATGATGAGTTCTTTTCTATGATGAGGAATCAAATGGGGAAATAAAAAAAGGTAGCTAACATAGCACCTACAAGAAATTGGCGGTTCAGTGGTTAAATGAAGCTTTGTGCTTCGTATCAAGTTCAGTGGTGGCTGACAATTTTATACTCCGAAATCGCCAACTTCTTGTAGATTCAAAACGTTAGCGGTAATAGACTATGATGAAAGAACTATTCATATTATCAATCATTTTTGGATTATTTTCTTGTAAAGGAGTGAATACGAGCACGGAGGAGGTTGCCCAAAATCATTTTAACAGTGACAGGAATTTAGAGATTCTGTTCACTGACATTATTCCTGAGCACTTATCAGATAGTTTAAAGGTTGATATCATGAATCATTTGGTGTCAAATATTGATACTGACAGTTCTCTAATAACAAAAGAAGTAGCTGACTCAGCGGGTATACCTGTAATTGGATTTTTCAGAAACGATTCTCTTTTGAAAATATTGATAGGTAACTACACTAGCAATCGACCTGATGCAATATTCGGTAGTTATGATTATAGCGCCTTCTACTTCTTGATGGATACATTGATTTATTCAAAACATGAATGCAAACATGCTTCTCTGCGCACGGGAAGCTGCAACTCTGTTTATCTTTCAATCGAGTCTTATTATTACAATGGCCGCAAAATCTCTGAAATTGTTGATGATCAAATTGGGGATTATTGGAGTTGTGGTTGCGGAATGTCTCCTAAAGTCATGACTCAGATTGATAAAAAATCCAGAGAAAGTATTAATTACGGATATATTGAAGAGTTAAAAGAATTAATAAATACCGCTAACAAGCCTTAAACAAAATGGCGCAACAATTACACTCGACAAAAAGCGCCACTTTTCCTACCGCATAACCGTTAGCCTCAATTGAAAAAAAATGAAAATAATTCGCGTTTTATTGTTATCACTCCTGATTACTCCATCTTTAGCCCAGCAAGTAGATGGGGGGAATGGTCATTCCATTGTTTTGAAAAAAGATGGTAATGTATACACTATAGGAAGAAATAATTTCGGGCAGCTTGGAGATAGTACAAATGAAAATAGTAGTGTTCCTATATTAGTTAGTCGATTACCGAAAATCAAAATTATTTCTCGCGGTTATGACCACTCTTTGGCAATTGATTCTTCAGGATCACTTTGGGCATGGGGAAGGAATAACTACGGACAATTAGGTACTCCAATAGCTAACGATTACACTACTCCTCAAAAGTTGAAAGGCCATGATAATTTTAAAACTGTTGAAGGAGGTCATTGGCATACAGTAGCTCTCAAAAACGATGGAACAGTATGGGCATGGGGGCATAACTTTTACGGTGAACTAGGAAATGGAAACAGAGAACATAGCGCTTTTCCAACCCAAGTAGTCAAGGAAAATGGAGAAAAATTATCTGGTATAACTGATATTGTAAGTGTTGGCTATCATACACTGGCATTAAACAAAAAAGGAGAGGTCTATTCTTGGGGAGGAAATGACTTCGGTGAACTCGGGCATTTTGAAAGGAAAATTCAGCCCTTCGCTAAAAAAATAGTAAACCTTGATTCTATAAAAGATATTGCCGTAGGTTGGCATCATTCAGTTGCTTTAAACAATCAAGGAAAGATATTTATTTGGGGGAGCGACCCATCTACCCAAAATGAAGAATCAACCGAAAAGTTCTTCAAAGAAATAATTGAATTAAAAGATCTTCCCAAAATCAAAAAAATAGCATGTGGGAGTTGGCATTCGCTTGCAATAGATGAAAATGATGAGGTTTGGGGTTGGGGTAAAAATCACTTTGGAATGCTGGGAACAGGAGACACTACTAGTTTTTCACTACCCAGGAAATTATCATTACCCAAAGGAATATGTGAGATAGGCGGAGGTTGTTTTCAATCTTTGGCTCTTGACACCGCTGGTAACATTTGGACTATGGGAGACAACCCAAGTGGACAACAAGGTCAAGGGGACTTTGTAAGATTGCTTACACCGCAAAAAGTTTCACTTCAGACCAGTGCTAGTGCTCCAATTAAACCTTCTCAAAATTATTTCAACGGGCTGACTAAAATCATAAAATACCTTCTCTTTTCGTTGAGTATTCTTTTAAATATCTATTTATTAATAAAACTGAGGCTAAGAAAACCTAATCGGCATTAAAACGACTGCTTAGCTTGAAACTGTTATAGACAATTATGTATGAAATTTATCTTATTTCTTTTCAGTCTTTTGTTTTCAGTCTGTTCTCACGCTCAGTTTGAACTTGAAACTCATATAATGGAGAAACCTGATCACTTCATTATTTTTTATGCTGATAATGCTGCTGGCCGCATCAATACAGATCCTAATCCTGGTGTAGTAAAAATTAGAAAAATGAATGATCAATCGTCTCCATTCGATTGTGCTAATGATACTGTTGAATACCTAATGAATCTGTATTACAGGAAACATTGTTATTATCGTTTTACGGTCGAATATCCGTCAGTCGAATGCATTAAAGGAATCGAAGAGAAATTAATAAATCGAACCTCCAAATTGAAATGGACAACTAGTGAAGACAGCGTATTGGTTTCAGCCCGTCCGTATAAGAAGCTCAAACAAGACGGAATTAAATATTTTGTTGTACTGAATGTATATTCTACAGACGACTTTTTTAGCATTGACAGCATGAAACTGACCAAGGCAGAATGGAAAGTGTTGCGTAAGAAGATAAGTGAGACAACAATTTATCCTGAAGGCAAACTGAAACACTCTTTAGGTAAACTCATTTTCCCTGAAGACTAGTTAAATTAATGCTGTCAATAACATCAACTCATGCCTTAAATTCCCTATATTCGATAGTCTTTACGAAAGCATATCCGAAAACCGTTATATGCAAATACAGGCGTAACATAAAACTTAACAACAGTATTTACAACCTCATATAAAAATGTTCAGAACGCAGATTGACTGTACAGATATAAATTCAAAGCTAGACTTTATGCAAGCCATGGATAAAGCATTTGGTTTCCCTCCATATTTTGGTGAAAATTGGGATGCTCTATGGGATTGTATGAGGGATATGTACTGGATTAACGATTCTGAAATAGTTCTAGAAATTAAAGAAAGTAATCTTCTAATTGGAAAGTTAAAATTTGAAATGATCAATTTTTTTGAAGATTTAAAACGTCACTTAGATAAACCAAACAATCAGTCTGTAACAAGTAAAAGTTTTGATTTTGAACTAGTTAATTGATATTGAGTGCATGTAATATAAAAACACAGTTGAATGTCCATTAATTTTGAAAAAATAATAGCCGTTGAAGTTAAAGACAAACTAGACCTAGCATTCAATGAATCAACAATTAATTTCGTCGATATTGGTGAAAAATCAATAGAAGTAGTGTTTGATTTTATTTCGATGGATTCGAATGGAGAATTCCCAAATGATAATCGACATTTAATCGCCTTCAACAATTTTGGGCGAATCGCTCTGAGCTATAAAATGGGGAGTTGGGATAATGAAAATGCTAAGATTCTATCAATCGAGCCCAATACTATTAAACAACATTTTAATGACCTGAATTTAGATTCTATGTATGGTTGGGAATTTATCAACTTAGGTGAGGAAGAATTTACGAAGTGGTCTGACAAACTTAGTTTGGACTTAATGAAAAGAGAAGATTGGAAAAGTCTAAATACAATTGACTTGTTTGGCGAACAAATTGGAACTCCAGAAGTAACAATAGATATACGCATATGGTTTGATGAAATGTCGATAAAAACAGTTGAAGGAAAGGAATTATCGCTTCAAGAGTTTACGGAAAATGCTCAACGAGGCTGGGATCAAATGTATAAGACTGGAATTTCCACCTCGAATCATAAAACAACGAAATTGAAGTATGAAAAATGATTCAGGTGTTTCGCACCCTACTTAATGAACTCACTTTACGTCAAAAAACATCCCAATACCTTCTTCTCCTCCCGCCACCTTGCCCTATTTTAAATTCATTGCTATCTTCGTAAAAACACAAAACCAATGAGCAAAATCCTAGTTATCGATGACGAGCGCGCCATTAGAAGAGCGTTGAGAGAAATTCTTGAATTTGAAGAGTTCGAAGTAGACGAAGCAGAAAATGGCAAAGAAGGGCTGGACAAGGCGAAAGCAGATAACTACGACATCATCTTTTGTGATATCAAAATGCCTGAGTTGGACGGGATGGAAGTGCTAGAAGGACTTCAAAAAGCCAAAGTGGATTCTCCTGTGATCATGATTAGCGGTCACGGAAACATCGAAACGGCGGTTCAAGCGATCAAGAAAGGAGCATTTGATTTCATCGAGAAGCCATTGGACCTCAACAGAATTTTGGTAACGATCAGAAATGCGAAGGACAAAACGGTGCTCATTGAGGAGAAAAAAGTCTTGAAGAAAACCGTGAAGCGTTTCAAAGGATCGTCGATTATTGGGGAAACGCCTGAGATAATCCAGATCAAGGAAATGATCGAAAAAGTGGCGCCTTCCGATGCACGTGTACTCGTTACGGGTGAAAACGGAACAGGGAAGGAGTTGGTAGCACGCTCACTCCACGATCAAAGTACACGAAATGCACAACCGTTTATCGAAGTGAACTGTGCCGCGATTCCTGCAGAATTGATCGAAAGTGAATTGTTTGGACACGAAAAAGGAGCATTTACTTCGGCGGTAAAGCAGAAAAAAGGAAAGTTTGAATTGGCCTCTGGTGGAACATTGTTCTTGGACGAAATTGGTGATATGTCGGCTAGTGCGCAAGCAAAAGTGTTGCGTGCCTTGCAAGAAAATGTCATCCAACGTGTAGGAGGTGAGAAAGACATCAAAGTAAATGCACGTGTGATTGCGGCAACGAACAAGGATCTGCGCAAAGAAATCGAAGAAGGAAATTTCCGTGAAGATTTATACCATCGTTTGGCGGTGATTTTGATTCACGTGCCTTCACTCAACGAACGTCGCGACGATATTCCAATGTTGGCGGAGCACTTTATGACAATGGTGTGTGCAGAGCACGGAATTGCGCGTAAATCATTTGATGAAAGTGCATTGACGGCCTTATCGAAAACAGATTGGACAGGAAACATTCGTGAGCTACGTAACATCGTAGAGCGTTTGGTAATCTTGTGTGATGATGTGGTAACAGGAGACGACGTAGCGCTATTTGCAAATCCTCGCGCGAAAAAATAAACGTTTAGAAATCGTTTGATTCATGGACAAAGCCTTGTTCAACGACTTGTTGAACGGTGCTTGCTTTGTACACACATCCCGAGAACCAATTGACAGAAGTGGTATCTTCAAATAGGTAATTCTCATACGTCGCATTGACCTCCATTTCGTTGTCGATGAGCGCGCGATAGGCATAAACACGAACAACAGGAGAGTAATGCTTCATCAAGCTATTCAGCTCGTACTGTGATGCTTTCGACTTGAGCTTTTCATACAAGAGGTATTCATTCGGCGTCAGCCCGGCAAAGCCCACGTAGCGTTCTTTTATGGTGTTGGATCTCCCGAGTTCATTAATCAAACTGTCTAAACTGGCCGATTCGGCATACTGGTATTCATCGATGTCCAAAAAGGCCAATGCAGGGTGGTA
>JABXHO010000178.1 GCA_013373595.1 Flavobacteriales bacterium
AAATCTGCCTCCGCAGCAACTCCTGCATATACTCCTGCAAAATGATAGTCATCTATTACTTCGCCATAAAGTGATTTAATATCATCCAATGACTCTTCGAACCAATGCTCAATTTCCTGACCACTTTTTACAACACTCTTTTCAATTTTTGAAACATACTGTTTCCACTTATCCATATCGGTAAGATCTCCGAAATCTTCAAAGGGAACGGCTTTAAGTGCTTTTGTTATATCGCGATAAGCTTTATTAACTTTTCTTTGTAATTGATTTTTAATTTTATTTAGTTCTTTAATTAGTTGCTTTTCTGTTGGTGGATCATCACCAAAGGGATCTGTCCAGTATATTGGATTGTTATGATATGCGTTGTAAGGAGAAGCTGAAGGATACTTTGCCATTTTTGGATCTAGGCTTAGCCATCTCCCAATTCTTGGATCGTATTGACGGAAGTGTGTAGTGTAACTATTTTTCTCTCCTTTAACTTCATCATCCGCCTCCATACCTTGGAAGCTGTAGGAATAAACGCTACGTAAATTCTGAACACTTTTTTTAGAGGTCAGTTCTTTTGTAGAACGGTTTTTAACGACCGATAAAACAGGATTATATGTGAGATTTGGACAGCCCAAGTGGTTGCACTTGTAAAAGTGCAAGATAGTGATAATTTAGGTTATGATGTGTAGGTATTTTGTTAAACTTCGGGTTCGACTAAATGCGTGTAAATTTGGGTTGTTTCGAGTGAAGAATGACCGAGGAACAGACGGATATTTTCGATGTTCATTCCGTTTTGGAGCAAGTGTGTAGCGATTGAGTGCCTTAAAACGTGCATAGAAAGGCGTTTTTGCTGTATTTGTTCATCTTCGCAAGCATTTTGCAGCTTTTTGAACATTCTGTTTAGTTCGTTTTTGGAGTTCAAAAATAGTCGATTATGTGGTAGTTTTAAAGTGCCTCGGAAGTTGTAAACGTAGTCTTGTAAAGCGTTGTAAACGCCCTCACTCATTGGGATTATTCTGTCTTTGTAGTTCTTTCCTTTTTCTACAAAAACCGTCTTTCGTTCAAAATCAATATTTGACAAACGAAGTTTTGCGCCTTCCGATAAACGAAGCCCACAACCGTAGTAAAGTGCAAAGATTAGTTTTAGTTGGTAGTGCTTTTGCTCTCGGTGGATAAAGTCTAGTTTCGGGTATGTGTTTTCTATTGCGCTAAAAAGCGTTTTTATTTCGGACTGGGTAAGTGTTTCTATTTTTCGGATTCTCTCGTCTTGATCTACACGCATTCGGTAGTTTGTTGGAACGGGAGCAGATCGCAAGCCTTGAACGTGTAAAAATTCCAGTAGCTTATCGACGGCAATAAAATTGTGATTCAGATGCGACACACTCAACAAACGCCCTTTGTGGCGTTTGTTTGGTCGGGTTTCCAAGTAGTTAAAATATTGGTTGATGTGCTTTTGATTAAGTGCGTTTATTTGGTTCACGCTTTGCAGTTCCATCCACTCCAAAAAATCACGCACACGGGCGTTATAGTCGTACACCACGCCCGAAGAAAAGCCCAAAGTATCGAGCCAAGCGGAGTATTGTTTATTGATCTCTTTAAAACTGTGATTCATTAGAACGGGTGTAATTTTTCAATATCGTTTATTAGTTCCTCCAAGTCGTTGGATTTGTATTTTTCTGTTGAACTTATGTAGCGATGTCCTGCGAGGTTTTGCGTTTTTCTAAGCCCATGAACTTTGAGCCAGTTTGTAATAACGGAAGCCCGAAGCTGTTTAAAGTTCAAAAAGTTGTTATCTGCCTGTTTTAGTTGTTTTGTGAGTGGTTTAAAAACACTCATTATACTTTCGCTATCGGTTTTAGCTTCGCTGTATTGAGGAAGCGAAAGAAACAGGCGTTGCCTGTCTTTATCTTGGTGATACTCTAAAAGCTGTGGGCGGATATTTTGTAAATAGTGCATTAAAACGCCTATTTGTGTTGCTTGTAAAGGAATGGTTCGGGCGTTGCTCTTTCGTCCGCCCTTTATTTTTAAGGTAGCGTTCATTAAATCGAGGTCGTCCAGTTCCAAAGTATCTATTTCCTTTGTGGTCGTTCCTTGATTTATTAAAACGTTCAAGATTACGGCATTTCGTTGTTTACTTAAATTCGATTTTTTGCGCTGATTCTTTGGGATATGGCTGTTGTCGTAATCTCGCACGTTCAACAAATAAAAACGGTCGTAGAGTTCTGTTAGTTCTTCGGGTGTAAATGTTCGATAAAGGCTTTTTTTCTTTGTTCCTCGTATTTTGATGAATGCGCACGGATTGGAAGCGATTACTTCATTTTTTAACAGAAAAGTAAAGTAATGATTCAATGAGTTTAGCACTCTTGCACGGCTTATATTTTCAAAGTTCCGTTTGTTCTTTAAATATTCGAGGTATTTTAGTACTTCGGGTTTTGTTATTTGTATTTCTTCTTTATCTATCCAAGCAAGGAACAAAGCCAGTTCACGTACATAGTGCGTAATACTTGAAGAAGAAAGGTTTTTACTTTGTAAATAACTGATGAAGTCATTTTTCAGGTAAATATTTTCTTTTTGGTGTCGTCCTACTGTCATTATCTTGTTTTTACTGGGTTTTAGTGTTGGACATGGGGTTTTGTCCTACTGTCCAACTGAAAGGGTGTAATAGTATTTTTTGTTTCTAAATGTTCGTTGTAGTTTTCCTTGTTGCCAAAGGGTTTTTAAGTGTCTACCCTCGGTTTGATTGCTTCGTTTTGTTATGGCTGTAATGTCGCTTATGATGTATTCACGGCTCGGGTTTTGTGCTTCCAGTTCCATGAGTATTTTTAAGGTGTGTTTCTCTTTTTCGTTTATGCGTATGCGCTTGTAATCCTTTTCAAAAAAGGTCGGTTCTGTGGTCTGATCTTTTGATTTCGATTCCTTTTCATTAGTTTCCTGTGGTGGCTCACCGCCTATTCGTTCAAGCGTATTTTTAAGGCTTGTTTCTATACCGTTTTGCACACAAAGTGTGTTTTCTAAATAGGTCAGCTTGTAAATAAATCCGCCCCGGTATTTGTTTCCGCCTGTAATTTGCAGATAATTGAAAAGTGTAAGTTCCTTTAAGTAGCGGTTCAATGTTCGTGGATGAATGGATTTTGCTTTTCTGATGTCTAAAGCTGTAAACTGTTTTGTTTGGGCTTCGTCTAGGTATTTCTGTAACCAATTGCAAAAACCTCGTGCCGTTGTGCTTAACTCATCAACTTTTCGCAAAAGGCTGTTTGTAAGCAGGGCAAAAGCCAGTTTTATATCTTCGGGCGTTGATTCAATGTAAATTTCGCCCGTCTGTTCGTTTGCTTTCTGCTCTCTTTGGTGCTGATGAAAGAACGTAACCACTTCGATAAAGTGAAGTAATAACAAAAGTGTTTTTCGTGGGTGTGGTAAGTCCGTGGGTAGTTCAATAAGTGGAGCAAATGGATTAATAACCCGAATGGGTTCAAGAGAAGCAAGTACACATTTTAAACGCTGTGCCGATTCACTCATCACGGTTTTATCTATCAAGCCAGCAGATATTTTACGCTGATAGTTCATTATTTCTATGTCCTGCGTTTGGCTGTGGTTCAGGTGTAAACACAAAAACGGAAGACTTAAATTTTCGTAGTTCTTTTCCGAATAGGCGCAAGCAATCAAACACAGGCGCGCCTGTACTTCAAAAGTGGTGGAGTGCAAAAGTCCGTCTTTGTTCTTGGTCGCCCGTGTTTTGATTAGTTTTCCTTGTGTTTGAAGTGTAGAAAGTGGCGTTAACATTTGGTTTGTCCAGCCCAGATCCTCAATAAATAATACTTTGCCGTCTAATTGGTGGCTATCGAAGTAATAAAGGGCGTTTTCACTTATCTGTGTGTGGAAGCTGTACGCATTTTGTGGCATACATTCCGAGAGTTTTTGAAGTAAATAGCTTTTACCGATTCCCGATTTTGCAAGGCAAAGCACCGAAAACGGATTTTCGTATTTGTGCGAAGCCATTGCCATAAACAAAATAAGGGCGTTTTCATCTTCGCCCAATATTCCAAGGTTTTTAAAGTCAGTTTTTAGGTTTGTAATCAGGTTTTTATCGGATAGATATTTTTTAGCGCTTTGCCGTTCCTGTTCGCTCATTTCAAAAGTACTTAGTTCCTTGCCTTTTGGATATTTGAGCCGTTCCAGTTTATAGTTTTCCAGCTCACAAATAAAAGTGTGAACCGTTTTAGATACTTCTAAAAGTTTAAGTTCCCACTTTTCGCAAATTGAACGGATTAATTTGTCCGTATGGTTATCGTTGTATAAATCGAGCGTTGAACGCATGGGCGGATAATCTTTGTAGCTTATCCGTAGCGTGGAAATCATTCTTTCCAGTTGCATTAAATCGACACCGCCCAAAACGTCAATAGTGAGTAAATCGGATGTGTAAGTAATAAACTTAGAATTGATAATAGTTAAACTCATGTGGTGTGTTTTCGTTGATCGAATCACCACTAAATAAAGGGTTGTGAGAATATTTTTCGGAAAAACTTATCCACATTTGAACCATATCAACACCTTAAAAATGAATGGTTTGAGAGGTTAGAAAAAGAAATCTGCCCCGAGGTTCGGGGGGCGGGGCAGATGATAAAAAAAACTTTCTTAATTTGTTCCTAAAATAAAACTATACGAAGTATGAATAAAAGTGAGTTAGTAGCTGCCATGGCAGCCAAAACAGGCGAGAGCAAAGCCAGCCAGGAGCGTTCTTTAGAAGCAATGCTAGAAGCAGTTACGGAAGCCTTGGCGAGTGGCGACGATTTACGTTTAATTGGTTTTGGGCGTTTGTACGTGCAAGAATACGCAGCACGCGACTACCGCAACCCACGCACGGGTACAATAATAAAATCGGACGGTAAAAAGAAGAAGAAAGTACGGTTTAAAGGTGGTTCTTCGCTTACAAACAAAGTAAATTAACCGTTTAAAAGATCATCGAGCGTTTTATCCGATCCGTCGATCATCAATACTACGTATTGACCATCAAAAACACCGATCCCCTGTGTACCGAAGCCCTCACAAGTTAGTTGCATTGTATTGCCTTCTTTGAGTTGTTTAAACTCATCGTAAAACGAAAAATCACCTTTCACAAGGCTTTTGCCTTGCATTAAAGTAGTGTCTAAAAGTGTGGAACTCTTTACTTTTTTAGGTTCTCTCCCTGCTACTTTTGCCCAATATTCTTCGCTATACTCTGCCATAAACTAAAAGTAACAAAACAGCCCACTAAAACAAAGCAAGCTGCACGGGCGCAGGAGTGGAAAGCCACAGCGCACCACCGCAGGGCGCAACGCCCACAAAGCGGAAGCACGAAGCCAAAGCAGGCGGAGCTGGAAACGCACCCGACGGCACAACCACAAGCACCGAGCAACCCAAACCAACCGCCAAAGCCACAGAACCCCAAGAACCCGAACCACAACCCGAAAAGGAAGCGGACGGGCGAACCGCAGCAGGACACGCACCAAGCGGAAAGGCAACAAGCAAACCGCCCGAAGCTGCACAAGACTGAACCAACGCAGCGGAACGCTTGGCAAACGAAGCACGAGCAACACGACCGCCCACAAGGAACGAGGAAACCGAGAACACCGAAGCCGAAGGAAAAGCAGAACGCACGAGGCTGTCAACGCCCGAAGCACAGCCAACGACGACCGACCCCGAAAAACCACCCAAAACAGGCAAAAACGCACGGCAAGAAGCTGCAGCACAAGAACCCGAACGGCGAGAGCCTGAAAAAGCCACAGAACCAAACGAGCAAACAAAAGAAGAAACTGAAACCATGATAAAAAAACTAAAAATGAATGCTAACGATCAAGAGCATTTGGAAACCACTAAAACAAGGGCGGAACGCTTTGTATTACCCTTGTAAAGTGGCTTTGCAAATGCTTAGTTTTGCAACTCATTTTAGTTTTTTTACTGGTGAAAGGTCTGATTGTTTGCTTTGGTTGTGGCTTTTTCAGGCTCTCGCGTTGGGTTCGGTTGATCAATAAGCCGTGCTTTTGCCTGTTTTGGGTAGATTTTTCGAACGAAATTCAAACAAAAGTCTTTTAGCTGTTCAAATCATCTATTTTCTATCTACAATCATCATTTTTACAGAACCTAGGTTAATACCTGAAAAGAGCCAAAACCGCGTAGCGGTCAAAAAAAGAACCAAAAAAGCCGTAAAACGGCAAAAAAGAAACCTCTCAAACCATTCATTTTTAAGGTGTTGATAACTTTTTCCTGTATTCCCACTCTTTCAAAATTGGTAAATCGAGCCAGTATTTACAGTATCTTCATAATGCACCTCATTAATTAAATACATTTGCTATGCAGATTTTAAAGCAAAAATGGTCATTTTGTGAACTAATTGGGAGACATACGGGTGTAAGTCCCGAGACCATTTTAAAGCATAGCTTTAATGGGGTGCAAGTGATCTCCCTCTTTTATTCATTACATACCATTTATTATGCACCCCAAAAATGGCAAGTCGTTAATCGACTTTATTACTCAACACGGCACACAACAGCTTGCCGATTCATTAACCCAAATTCACGATTGGATTTTATACGATTCCAATTTATTAATTGATGATCACAAGAAAGAAGTGTTGCACGATGTACAAAGGTTGGCGCACAAGCTGCGCCAGTTGAAAGACGACTAATAACAAAAGCCCCGATTTTGTCGGGGCTTTTGTTATACTTTTCAAGTTCATTAATTTACCTTATCAGACAAATCAGAACCTCCCTTAAATCGTACTTTTTTCTTCTTTTTACCGTCCGATTCTTTGTGTTTAATAGGAGTGTGCGTCTGGGTGGTTCAAAAATGAATAAAATTCAGTCAAATCAGGGGAATTTTCCTGAGAAACACCTTTGAATTCATTTCTTTCAGAAAATATTGAAAATGTCAATGTTTGATCTCGTTATTTTTTCGTGATTCTATTATTTTCAGTTCCAAAATTGCTCTGCCCATCTTTGGGTCAGTTTTGTTGCGGAATCGCATAGAATGTGCACGGGCGGATTTTGTGCGAAGTTTACACTTGCTTTTATGGTTTGCGAAACTAAGGGAATGAATGAGAGAAGACCGATTTTTGACGGACGGTACACTATCGATTATCTCCATATTACTTTAGAGCAGTGCATTTCTAACCCTTCGGATATTAAATGAACTTTCATCAAATTATCAACCTCCCCTATTAGATCAACTGTAAAAGTTCTATTAAATAAATCATTTTTGCTTTCTGAAATTTCAAAAAAAAAGTCTGTATTATTTTTGTCCATACTTACCGACCACAGAGCATCCCTGTCGTTAGAGCCATCTGTCATAGGAACCTTACATTTTCCTGTTTTTTCAATCACTAGAGTATTATAATCGAAAAATCCTCTTTCATGTATCTGACCATTATAAATAACTCTTTCTACAACCCAATCCCCTATAATTTCTTGTTGAATTTTCTTTTCACTTCGCGAACAAGAAGAGAAAATGGCTGGAATTGTAACTAGACTTAATAAAGAGGCGAGATAAAATTTCCTAATGTACAGGGCTTTATTTATTTTGTATCGCATTTAATATTGAATTTAATCGTTTAGTTTCGGCAGGGGATGCCTTTTTCAAAGTCGGTTCCTTTACTGGAGATGTTTCTAGACATTTCTGATTGTCCTTAAGTCCGTCAGCAGGAAGTGAGTCGGGAGTAGTTTCCGTCTCTTTTTCCTTTTCTATCTCATCTGAACTCTTACCATTCACATATTCTTCATAAAGATCGGAAGCAAGCTCGTCTAAGCCCTCAGGAACGTATGAGTGCCAACCTTCACCATCAAAATTTGCCCCTTGATGGGCTAGAATAGCGTTAAACAAAACGCTCATAGTGCCAACGTTATGGTATTCTGAAGGTATTCGGTCATCATTTAAAGCTTTATTTATAACCTCTACCACTTTTTCGACCTTATCGTATTGGTTTTGCAATTCTTTCATGAATTTAGCTGAGGAAACGCGCGAACTAATTTCGAGTCCCATTAACACAGTATTTGCAACAATTCCTCCTTTACCTCCAGCAGCCATACGTGGTGAAGGGCTGTATGTTTTTCTTCCTTTGTGATATGACGTATACCCGCTTTTTTTCGTCTTGGGCCTCTTCTCGTTCCACTCTTGCTCCCTTGATTTTCCAAATCCAAGATCTTTCCGTTTCTCTAATGACAATTTTATACCACCTAGTCTGATTTTTGACATGTTGTTGAACATTTCGCCAAAATTCTCTTCTGTCGATAAGTGGAGTTTATTAACAGTAAGTGGAGCAAAATTATCTCCTACGTGAAGTATGTGAATATATAACTCTCCTTCATACATAAAGAATACATTCTTTCCAGCTTCGATAAATTCAAGACCTTCAAGTTCAACACCGTCAATCACGCGGTTCTCTGCAAATGCAAAAGGACTGTTATGCGGGTATTGAGGCGCAAGAGGGTCAAGACTTAGGAATTTTCCAAGTCTCACGTCGTACATTCTGAACTTGTAATTGATGGAGTTTCCTTTCCCCTTCACTTCATCATCATGCTCCTGTCCTTGGAAGCTGTATCTGTAATCATTAGCGTTGTGTTCCTCGCCATGTCTGCCAGGTAATAACATACCGTAGGGGTAATAATCACTATACGACACGACATCCGCTGAGTATACATGTGTACCGTTTTTATCAATCCAAACTTTACGATCTGAAATTACCTCCAATACATTACCCAAATGGTTTGAGAGTTCATAGTATTTACGCCCCACAATGCCTTCACTTTGAGTGTATGCGTAATTGACAACACCTTCCCAAACAAAGTTCTCTGCAACCTCAATGTCTTGACTTCCTCCTAAGGGTTGGGTAATGTTGGCAGATGTTATTAGAACTGATCTATTGTCCACTCCTAATCGCGATGAACCATAAATCATGTGTTCACTCAGTATGTAGCTATCCTCATAAATCACTGTCAATGAAGCTGGGTTGGGTGATTCAATAGTTCTCTCATACGTAGCCAATACATTACCTTGAGCATCATGCGAATAATACGTGTACTTAATATCTGTTCTATCTGCATTATTGTACTGGATCTTCATTACACGCATATCCATTGGATCGTACACAAACTTCAGATCATT
>JABXHO010000082.1 GCA_013373595.1 Flavobacteriales bacterium
CGTGAAGATTTATTCTATCGTTTAAGCACCGTTCCGATCTCACTTCCTCCGCTTCGCAAACGTGGAAACGATATTCATCTTCTATTTCGAAAATTTGCAAGCGACTTCGGAGATAAATACCGCATGCCTGCCATCAAATTGTCGGACGATGCCGTTCAAATGCTCGTTAACTATTCGTGGCCTGGAAACATTCGTCAGTTGAAAAATCTGGTGGAACAAATTTCAGTGATCGAAACCGCGCGTGAAATCGACAGTATTATTTTGAGCAACTATTTGCCAGTCGAACGGGGAAATAGTCCTGCGGTAATCAACAAAGAATCGAACGATAGCATTAATGAACGCGAGTTGATGTACAAATTCTTATTCGACATGAAGAAGGACTTGACAGAACTCAAGAAGTTGGTACTCGATGTTCTTCCAAAAGATGGAAGCGTTGATTTGAATAAAGACCAAGTGAACATCGTTAATCGTTTGTATCAAGATTTAGAATCACCTTCGGTGACGCCACGTGTGCTGCCCTCCCCGATTCAGGAATCCTACGATTATTCGCACGATTCTCACGAAGACTCTTACGAGGCACATGAAGAAGTAGAAGAATCACTTTCGCTGGAAGATCGCGAGAAAGAACTGATTCAAAAAGCACTTCAAAAGCATAAAGGAAAAAGAAAATACGCGGCATCTGAACTAGGAATTAGTGAACGAACGTTATATCGTAAAATCAAAGAATATAATCTGAACGAATGATTCGCTATTTATTCATCTTTATTGGGCTTTTCATTTTTACAAGCTGCTGGCCAACTCGGGTATCGTTTCAAGATTTGAACTTCCCCGAAGAGTGGAAAGCATTCACCGTAAAAACATTTGACAACAATGCCCCAAACACTCCGTTGAGCTATGCACCAACGTTAACAGAAAGTGTAAAAGATGCCATTCAAAACAACACAAGTCTGAATCTCGTTAGCTCGTCCGCAGACGATCCTCAATTAGAAATTGAAGGCGTGATCAACAATTACTCGATTTCGCCCGTTGCATTACAAGAAGGAGATCAAGCTGCTAAAAACAGATTATCCGTTTCAGCAACTTTCACGATTTTCATCAATGCGCCCGAGGAAGACGAAATGACGGTCAATAGCAATCGCTTTGTGGACTACGATGCCAACACAGACTTAGGAGTTGTAGAAACTACTTTACTAGAAGAAGTGAATGCGCAGATTGTACAGGATATCATCAATAAATTATTTTCGAACTGGTAATGTTGAACGTCTCGGAAATAGCAGCTCGCATCACTAATCCTTCCATTACCCAAGCGGGAGATGCAGAGGATTTGAAACTATTGGCGGAGAAATATCCGTTTACGCAGCTTTTCTCCATACTCTATCTTCAATCGTTGAAACAAGCAGGAGATGTTCACTTCGAAGATGAATTAAAAAAGCATTCCTTTCGAATTACTGATCGCGCACAGCTGTTTCAACTGATAGAATCCTCTCATTCAGTTTCAGCGGAACCAACGCTTCCAGAAGAGGCGCAAAAAACAGAACCCATTAAAGCAAGCTCTCTCCCGAAAGAAGTGGAGAAAGACTCGCCAAAAACGGATGTTCACGAAAGGTTTGATTTAACTCCAGAGGAAGTACAGCCAGAACCAGTTGATTTTGAAATTGATCAAGAAGAAGTTCTTGAAGAAATTCTCGAGGAAGCACCAACATCAACTTTCGAAACAATTGAGACACCTTCATCCGAAGAGAACCTTCCCGAAGTAGAAGAAGAAATTGTAGTCGAAGAAAATCCAACTCAACCAGAGGAAGAGCAGATTGAAGATAAAGAAACGGAAGTTGAAGACGAAGTTATCGCTGAAGAAGTCGCTTCTGAAGCAATTGATCCTTCAGAAGTTGCTACTCCACATGAATCGGATGAAAATCTTGCATCATCAACGGAAGAAAAAGAAGAGCTCTACAATGTTGAAGAGATTTTCAAAGAAGAGTTGGAAGAAGAGCAAGATCCTTTGGAAGAAACCATTGCGTATCATGCGTACGCTGCGAACTATCAACTCGACGGTTTAACGGAGGAAGAAGAACAAGAACTTGCTGCGCGTAAAGAAGAGGAAACTGAAGAAGTAGCGGAAGAAATTCTCGATGAACCAGAAGACGACACCGACTACTCGAGTTTTACCAGTTGGCTGCATGCCAATGAAAACTATGACGCTCCCGACGACACCTTGACGCAGCCCAAAGTAGTGGAAGAATTTTCAGAATTTGACCCTTCTCAACTCTTATTCGGCGAGCAAGAAAGACCAAAACAAGAATTCTTCTCCGCTCCGAAAAAAGCGAAAAAGAGCCTAACTGAAGAAACACTTCCTGTGAGTGAGACACTTGCCAAAATTTACACGATGCAAGGAAATTATCCGAAGGCAATTGCAGCTTATGAACAATTAATGTTGTCAATTCCAGAAAAAAAGAGTTTCTTTGCAAGCCTAATTGAAGAATTAAAGAAAAAATTAAATACATAAAAGCATGGATACGTTATTTTCAATCATCATCGTACTCGCAAGTGTCCTATTAGTGGCAGTCGTTTTTATCCAAAACCCAAAAGGTGGTGGATTGAGTTCTGACTTCGGTGCAGCACAGCAAATTGGTGGTGTACAGAAGACAAATGATTTTATTGATAAAACAACATGGGGATTGGCTGCAGTTGTTGCCGTACTAAGTATCGTACTAACAATTCGCTTCTCAACTGAAGACATGGCGCCAACTCCTGAAGACACACCTACAGAGCAAGGTGCTGGAGCAAACGAAGGAGGAACAACGCAAGGACAGTAACCCTTCAAACCATACAATATTTCAATGTCAGTATGTCAGCATACTGACATTTTTTTTGCCCAAAACCGCAACTTTGTCCGACAATCAGAGATGGCACAAAATTCGTCGGAAGAGGTTCGTTCAAAAACAATAATTAATTATTCATTTAACTAACAAATATGTCAATTACATTCAGACCATTAGCGGACAGAGTATTGATAGAGCCTGCTCCTGCTGAGCAAACGACAGCGAGTGGAATCATTATTCCCGATTCAGCGAAAGAAAAGCCTCTTAGAGGAAAAGTTATTGCTGCCGGAAATGGAAAAACAGACGAGCCAATGACTGTAAAAGTTGGAGACGAAGTACTTTTTGGTCAGTATTCGGGTACTGAAATCAAATTGGATGGAACCACGTACATGATCATGCGTGAGTCTGACATTTACGGAATTTTTTAAGTGAGTTTTTAACAAAAAAAAGAATTTAGAAATGGCAAAAGATATTTATTTCGATGTAGATGCACGCGACCGATTGAAAAAGGGAGTTGATGCATTGGCAAATGCGGTAAAAGTAACGTTAGGACCAAAAGGGAGAAACGTCGTAATTGGTAAAAAATTCGGTGCTCCACACGTCACAAAAGATGGTGTTTCGGTAGCAAAAGAAATCGAATTGAAAGATCCGATTGAAGACATGGGAGCTCAAATGGTGAAAGAGGTTGCGTCAAAAACGGCAGACATCGCTGGTGATGGAACCACAACTGCAACGGTGTTGGCGCAAGCAATCATCAATGCAGGAATGAAAAACGTTGCTGCGGGAGCGAATCCAATGGATTTGAAACGCGGAATTGATAAAGCGGTAACAGCGATCGTTGAGCACTTGAAAACAATTTCGAAAGAAGTAGGATCAGACAACGATAAAATCAAGCAAATCGCAACGATTTCTGCAAACAACGACGAAATGATCGGTTCACTAATTGCTGAAGCGATGAAGGTTGTTGGAAACGACGGTGTGATCACGGTAGAAGAAGCAAAAGGAACAGAAACAGAAGTACGTACGGTGGAAGGAATGCAGTTCGATCGTGGATACCTCTCACCTTACTTCGTAACGAACGCTGAGAAAATGCTAACCGAAATGGAAAGCCCAATGATCTTGATCTACGACAAAAAGATCTCGAACATGAAGGAGTTGCTTCCAATTTTGGAACCGATTGCTCAAGGAGGAAAATCATTGTTGATTATCGCAGAAGACATCGATGGTGAAGCATTGGCAACATTGGTTGTAAACAGAATTAGAGGTCAACTGAAAGTTGCTGCGGTAAAAGCACCAGGATTTGGAGATCGTCGTAAAGCCATGTTGGAAGATATCGCGATTTTGACAGGAGGTCAAGTGATTTCAGAAGAGCGCGGATTGACATTGGAGAATGCATCCTTGGAAATGTTGGGTACTGCTGAAAAAGTAGAAATCGACAAGGACAACACAACGATTGTGAACGGTGCAGGACGCAAAGATGATATTCAAGCACGCATTGGTCAAATCAAAGCGCAAATTGAAACAACTACGTCGGACTACGACAAAGAAAAATTGCAAGAACGCCTAGCGAAATTATCAGGCGGAGTAGCTGTTCTTTATGTAGGAGCTCCAACGGAAGTGGAAATGAAAGAAAAGAAAGACCGCGTAGACGACGCCCTAGCAGCAACACGAGCTGCTGTTCAGGAAGGAATTATTCCTGGTGGAGGTGTTGGTTTGATCCGTTCTTTGGAAGCGATTGTAAGCTTGACTGGAGACAACGACGATGAGACGACAGGTATCGCGATCGTTCGACGTGCTGTAGAAGAGCCATTGCGCCAAATCATTGCGAATGCAGGAGATGAAGGTGCGGTAATCGTTCAAAGAGTAAAAGAAGGAAAGGATGACTTCGGGTACAATGCGCGTACAGAGAAATTCGACAACTTGTACGAAGCAGGAGTAATCGATCCAACGAAAGTAACGCGTATCGCCATTGAAAATGCAGCATCGATTGCATCCATGCTTTTAACAACAGAGTGTGTGATTGTTGATGAGCCAGTAGATGAATCAGCAGCAGCCGGAGCTGGGCACGGAATGCCTGGTGGAATGCCCGGAATGATGTAATCATCAAAGAGCATAAAGGGTTGAGCACTGCTCAATCCTTTTTCCGTTTCTATCTTCCCGATCCCGACTTCAATTGGGACTTCGGATAGCTAGAACGCCAATATAACAAACCCTTCAACTTTTCGAGCTGGAGGGTTTTCAATTTTAACCGACTGAAAGACAACTAAATAAAAATAAATAAAACATATGCATGCACAACAATTCACATAGTTGTGCATTTTTATTCCAAAAAATTACTATTCAAAATAAATCCTGCTATCTTTGTTCAAATTTTAACCGAATTACAACATGAAAAAAATCAAAATGATTACCGCATCCATTTGTATGGTTGGCCTACTTGGTTCTTGTGTGATCTCTCACACAGCGGTAGTTACCAATAATCCTGTTGGTAGCAAGAAAGGTGAAATTAAAGGTCACCAGTTCAAGAAAAACTTCGATTTGTCGTACGAATCGGCAATGAAAAAAGGAAAAATTAGCGAGGTTGGTATTGCAGAAATGCGTGTGAAGCTCTTCTTCATTCCTTTTTACAAATTAACCGTAACCGGAGAGTAATTAACCCACAAAATCACAGACAAATGTCAAAATCATTATATCTAGCAATTGCAGGTGCGGCTTTATTTCTTGCATCATGTTCTACAATTGTACCATATACAGCTACCAACAATCCTATTGGAGATTCCATTGGTAAATCAAGAACAACGTTAATCTTTGGTAAAAAAGTTGACTCAGGAAGCTTGGAAGCAGGTATTTCAACAAACAAGAATTTCGGGGTTATTGAAGCTGCGAAAAAAGGAAACATCGAGCGAATCGCTACAGTTGACGTGAAAACGACAAACTTCATAGTATTCCAAAAAGTAGAAATCATCGTAACAGGTGAATAACATCTAAAACAGACAAAATGAAAAATATTGTAAAAATTAGTGTTGTCCTTTGTTTGCTTGCTACAATGGTAAGCTGCTCTATTAGTGGACCAATTCTAGTAACGGATAACAAAAACGAAAAAAGAGGAACAGCAAGCTACACAGTAGTTTTGGGAATTTTTAGACCAAAAAATGCTGATATCTCTATCAGAAAAGCAGCTGAAAACGGTGATATCACAAAGGTTTCAACTGTAGATTTCAAAGTTGAGTCTGGTCTCATCAGAACGACTTACACAACGATTGTAACAGGAAACTAATTTTCTGAAATCATAACTTTTAGGAACTCGTTTTTTATAGCGAGTTCCTTTTTTATTGTATAAACATGCGTAGGCTTTTCGTTTTATTGCTTTTTCTTTCGTTCAACTGGATGCTACATGCCCAACAACAGGTTGGTATAAAGCATTATCAGCGTAAAACAGATTCGTTTTCTTTTGTTTTTCCTTCCGACGTTTTTCTCAATCAGGGATTAATGATTAGTCTTCCTGATTCCCTTTACAACTTCGGTAGTGTAACGATTAAATCGGCGAAATTTGATTCTTTTTCAGCAAAAAACTACGCTTTGCAATTTGAATCTGACACTGTCACTTTAGTCCAGTTCACCATAAAAGGTAAGCGCCAATTCGAAAAATACCAAGACTTCATCCTTCACTCTATCAAGCCTTCTACTCAGAATGACTTAGAATCAAATTGGATGGATAAACCAGATGTTCAACTCACCTATCACGATAACACGATTCTTGCACATAGAATCATTCGAAAAGGTCGAAAAAGAACCATCATAATCACTACCTCTAATTAATCAACTATCTCAAATGAAATCATTCTTTCTATTCTCCAGCTCGATCATCGCGGTAACACTCCTTTTTGCTTCTTGTAAAAATGATGCTGCTTCAGCTTCCGATGAAGAACAACTTCCTCTTACGGTACACACTCACGTTGATTCCGTTCTTGGTTGGACGCTAGATGTTCCTTCGAATTGGCACATTCAATCGCTCAAAGAAATCGCAGAAACCAATCAAAAAGGAGTAGAATCAATGGAAAATGAAGTCGGACAAACGATGGATCTTTCCATTTACAGCAACGTATTTAGTTTTGTGAAGGACAGCTCCAACATGTTTCAATCTGTTCGCGAGAAATACGAAAAAAGTGAGGACGAATGGCTAAAGAACAATGCTGCCCTCAAACAGCTCTTTTGCAATGTGTATGCGAATCAGGGAGCGCGCGTAGATTCTTCTGAAACAACAATCGTTGAAATTGACGGAAAGAAGTTTTACAACTACGAAATTCTGTTCTACGACAAGGACGACATTACGATGGTGCAAGCCTTCTACTCTACACTTATGAATGGATACGATTTCAGTGTGAGTCTGTGCGCAACGAACGAAGAAGATAAACAAGAACTCGTCTCTATTTGGGAAAATTCACAATTCAAAGAGGAAGATTAACTTAAGACTTCTTCGCCACACTGATTGCAGTAGATCGATCCAAATGGATTATCGTGACCGCAGTTATCACATACATTGTCTTTCTTTCCATCGTCTTTGTAACGCGCCATTCCGACGGTAATCAAACCTGTAGGAACCGCAATAATCACATAACCCGTGATCATCATAACGGAAGAAAGAATTTTACCCAATTCGGTAGCTGGTGTAATATCTCCGTATCCAACCGTTGTGGTAGTCACAATGGCCCAATAGATACTTGCAGGGATACTATCAAAACCGTGCTCTCCGCCTTCAATGACATACATCATTGTTCCCGTTAGAATCATGATCATCAATACAAAAAAGAAGAAGACCATGATCTTGTAATACGATGCACGTAGCGAGTGAAAGAGTGCTTGTGCTTCTGATGTAAATCGATTCAATTTCAAAATTCGAAATACTCGAAGAAGTCGTAACGCTCGTATAGCACGAAGTGAAGTATAACCACTAATGAAAGGCGTTAAATATGTTGGAAGAATGGCCAGCAAGTCAATGATCCCCCACGTACTTTTGATATACTTTAATGGGTTTGGTGATACAGCAATACGCACCAGGTATTCAATTGTAAAGAAAATGGTGAACCCCCACTCTGCGAAGTAAAAAAATCGAGGGTATTCACTTCGCCACACTTGAACACTCTCAAACATGACAATCAACACAGAAATAAGAATAAGCAAAAGCAAGATCAAGTCGAAGTTACGACCTGCTCTTGTTGTAGTACCAAATATTATCTCGTTGAGTTTTTCCCTCATGATCTTCCGTACGTAAAACTCGTTGATCGGTTTCAATTTTGAATAATTTTTTCACAAAAAAAGAGGCCACCTTTTCAGGTGACCTCTTCGCGTTATTATCC
Organism: Flavobacteriales bacterium; assembly: GCA_013373595.1. GTDB lineage: Bacteria > Bacteroidota > Bacteroidia > Flavobacteriales_D > Crocinitomicaceae > UBA4466. The sequence goes on from JABXHO010000082.1 coordinate 8,177, forward strand.
TTTTGATTACTTGGTAATCACAATTTCTGTTGTTAGGATTGTTTCATCTGTTGTCACACGAACCATGTATCGACCTTGAGCCAATTCTGATCCATCTACAACACCTGTTGATACGTCTGTTGGAAGTACAATTGTACGTCCTAGCATATCCACAACATCGATTGCTTCAATTGTTCCCTCGTAATTTACAGCGAAGAATCCGTCCAATGATGGGTTCGGGTATACTGCTAATTGCTCAATTGATAAATCTTTCAACCCAACTGAGTTCACCGTAATACACGCAGATGTGTCCGTACAGTTTCCAAGCGTCACAATAACCGAATACGTTCCATTGGCTGCTGGTGTAAAGCTTTGGCTTGTTTCACCTGGGATTGTCGTATTGAAATCACAGTTAACCCAAGCGTAGCTTCCTCCAGAAGAGTTCGCTGTAATGGTTACTCCATCCGATTCAAGTGTAGCCGAAGCGTCAATTCCAGAATTAATTGCCACTTGTGTTTGTGTTGAAACGTTTCCGTTACCATCATCAAACTCCCAAACGATTGTTGTCGTTCCTACCGCTGTAATCGGGAATACCGTATTTGTAGTTGCTGTAATGGCTCCTGAACAGTTATCTGTTGCCGTTGGTGCCACTGGAGTATCAATCGAACAATCTCCCGTCAAATCAGGCAAGTTAGCCGCGTCTGGCACTGGAGCTGTCACATCATCCACTACAAGATTTTGTGTTTGCGTTGAAATATTTCCGTTACCATCGTCAAACTCCCAAACAATCACGGTTGTTCCTTGTGTCGTTATTGGCAAGCTTACCGATGTTGTCAATACACCTGTAATAAGACCTGCACACGCATCTACTGCAGTTGGTGCAGCAGGCAATGCATCTACAGAACATTCACCCACTACGTCTGGAAGTGGTGCCGATGATGGGATTGGCGATGCAAAGTCATTAATAATAACTGTTTGCGTTTGTGTTGCCGTGTTACCATTTCCGTCATCAAAGGTCCAAGTCACAACTGTTGACCCTTGCGTTGAAATTGGGAAAGTTGCGTCATTTGTTACGTTCACCGTTCCACAGTTATCCAAACCAGTTGGCGCTGTTAACGAAGTTACTTCACATTCAGCTGTTACGTCTGGCAATGAAGCCATATCTGGAGTTGGAGCGATCGTATCTAAAACGGTAACCACCGCAATACAATCATCCGTATTTCCTCCACCGTCAGTTACTGTGAGTGTAACGTTGTTTGCTCCCAAATCAGCACATGTAAATGATGTTGCCGACGCAGAAAGGGAAAGTCCACCACATGTTGCAGTTGATCCACCGTCGATGTCAGCTGCTGCGATTGAAGCACTTCCTGAACCATCAAGGTATACTGTGATATCTTGACATACCGCTGTTGGAGGTGTTGTTCCAGTTAGCAATACATCGAATGTACACGCAGCTGAATTTCCACTAGCATCAACTGCTGTCATTGTAATCACTTGATCACTTGTAATCACAGTTCCTGCAGCAGGTGATTGCGTAAGTGCAATCGTTCCTCCACAGTTATCGGATGTAGTAACCAATGCGGTATAATCTGGAAGTGTGAAATCACACGTTGCACTTGCCACTTCAGTTTGATTACCTGGACATGAAACGACTGGTGAAAGCGTATCAGCTACCGTCACAGTTGCTGTACACGTTGCCATATTAAAACCTCCGTCCATTACTTGTAACACCACTGTGTTCGCTCCTAAGTCTGCACATGTAAACGATGTTGGGTTTACCACTAATGCAACAGTTCCACAGTTGTCCGTTGAACCTCCATCAACATCTGACGCAGTAATTGTTGCGTTTCCTGATCCATCCAAGTAAACAGTGATATCTTGACATACTGCTGTTGGAGGTGTCGTATCAGAAACGGTCACATTAAACGAACATACCGCTGTATTTCCACTTCCATCTGTTGCTGTAAGTGTCACCACCTGGTCAGCTGAAATTGCTGTACCTGCTGAAGGAGACTGTGTAACTGTAGGTGTTCCACAATTATCTGAAGCAGTCGCCAAACTAGCATAATCAGGAAGCGAGAATGAACACGTAGCATCCAGTATTTCCGCTTGATCACCTGGACATGTAAGAACTGGTGAAATTGAATCAAGTACTGTTATGTTAGCCGAGCATGTTGATGTATTTCCTGCTCCATCCGTTACTGTTAATGTAACTGGAGTAGAACCACTTGATGCTGGTGCAAATGTACCTATTGGTAACGCTGGCAATGCAGCGGCATTCGTAGTTGGTCCATCATAAACATTAATTCCTGAGAACGACCAGTTAGCCAATGTAAACGTAGATCCATCTGGTCCTGTTCCACTATTTCGGTAGGCCCAACCATCAGTGTATTCCCATGGTTCTCCATTTCCATCTGTATTGATATCTCCAAAGACATCAATTACACTTCCCATGTGGAACAATTCAATCGCGTCGTCTCCGTTGATTCCCATTGAACCATCTGTGTAGTCTGGAGCAAATCCGAAGAAACTCGTAAACTGCACTGCTTCCGAAGCAACATAAATATAGGTTCCAGCAGTAACGCTAACCGCTGGGAATGTAAACTCTTCTCCATCTGTTCCTCCACCATTGTTGGCAGATCCTATTCCATACTGAGAAAGGTCAGCGATATCGTTGGCTACATACAACTCAACTCCTTTTGGAGTTCCACCTGTAAGTCCTGCATCGTAAGCTCCAGTAATGATTAATGTTCCTGTAGCAGATCCTCCGACATCAGAACAGTCAAATGTTGTTTGAGAAGCACTAAAGGTCACCGCTCCACAGTTATCCGAAGAACCACCATCAATGTCACTCCCTGTAATGGAAGCTGAACCTGCTCCATCGAGGAACACAGTAATATCCTGACAAACGGCTGTTGGATTTGTTGTATCACCAACAAACACTTCAATTGAAGTCGCTGTTGACTCACATCCTCCATTTTCTTCTGTCGCCATGAACGTATACGATCCATCTGCCAACACACCTAAATCTAATGTTGCTGTTGCCGGTGGCATTGCTACTGAAGCTAATTGCGTCATCGTGTTATCATAGAAAATGATATTTCCTGTTCCAGAACCTGTTGCTGATAAAATCACGTTATTTCCTGAACATTGAACAATTGGCGTCACTACTGTTGGAGCAACTGGCGGTGCTGAAATTGACACTGTCTGGTTCGAGCTATTCCCACAAGCACCCGTAGTTGTATACGTAACTGTATACGTGCCAGGCGTTGATGCTCCTAGGTCGATTTCTCCTGTTGATGTGCTTACAAACACCAATCCTGCTGTACTCGAGAACGTTCCTCCTCCTACACCCGTAATGGTTGCCGAGGGATTGGTTCCTGTAGAACAGTAATTCGCTGCACTGTAGTTGAATGAAGCATCATCCAAAGAAGTGATCGTTACAGAAACCGCGGAACTATTTGGACAAGTTCCAGTCGTGGTGTACGTCACTGTGTATGTTCCAGGAGTAGATGCACTTACATCAATTTGTCCTGTTGAAGCATTCAATGACAATCCAGCGGTACTAGAGAATGATCCTCCTGATAAACCTGTAATTGTAGGTGTCGGATCTGTTTCAGCTATACAATATGAAGATGTTGAATAACCAAACGAAGCATCATCCAAAGCGTTTATTGTCACAGTACCATTCGAACTGTTCGGACATGATCCTGATGTTGTATAGGCAACTGTGTACGTCCCCGGCGTTGATGCGCTTAGATCAATTTGTCCTGTTGAAGCATTCAATGACAATCCTGCCGAGCTAGAGAATGATCCTCCTGGCACACCTGTAATTGTTGGTGTTGGATCGGTATCATTTACACAATAAGCGGCAGCGCCGTATGCGAAAGAAGCGTCATCTAGCGCATTAACTGTTACCGTCGCATTCGAGCTGTTTGGACA